>DAINPC010000300.1:0-2628 GCA_036743695.1 Solirubrobacteraceae bacterium
GCTCGCATGCGGGAAAAACCCGGATGCCGCGGGTGTGCGCTCCCCGCGATCCTGCATCTCATGCACCACGCGCAGCAGCCATCCCCAGGGCCGGCTCCTGCCGGCGAGCCGCACGGAAGCCTGGCGATCCAGACCGAGGGGCTGAGCAAGCGCTACGGCCGCACGCTGGCGCTCGACGCGCTCGATCTCGGCGTCAGGCAGGGGGAGGTGTACGGGTACCTGGGCCCCAACGGCTCCGGCAAGACGACCACCATTCGCCTGCTGCTGGGCCTGCACCGCCCGAGCGCCGGTCGTGGCACGCTGTTCGGCATCGACGCCTGGCGCGACCCCGTGGCCGCCCACCGGCGCGTGGCCTACGTCGCCGGCGAGCCCTTCCTGTGGCCCGCGCTGACCAGCGAGGAGACGTTCGCGTTCCTGGCCAGCCTGCGCGAGGGCATCGACATCGCCTACCGCGACGTGCTGGTGGAGCGCTTCCAGCTCGACACCGCCAAGCGCGTGCGCGCGCTGTCGAAGGGCAACCGCCAGAAGGTCCAGCTGATCGCCGCCTTCGCCAGTCGCGCCGACCTGCTGATCCTCGACGAGCCCACCGGCGGCCTCGATCCGCTGATGGAGGTCGCCTTCCGCGAGACGGTGACCGAAGCCAAGGCTCGCGGTCAGACGGTGTTCCTCTCCTCGCACATCCTCAGCGAGGTCGAGGCGCTGTGCGACCGCGTGGGCATCCTGCGCGCCGGGCGGCTGGTGGACCAGGGCACACTGGCCGCGCTGCGGCACCTCAGC
Organism: Solirubrobacteraceae bacterium; assembly: GCA_036743695.1. Taxonomy (GTDB): domain Bacteria; phylum Actinomycetota; class Thermoleophilia; order Solirubrobacterales; family Solirubrobacteraceae; genus Palsa-744. The sequence continues at coordinate 778 of DAINPC010000300.1, forward strand.
GCCCAGACCGTAGAGGTCACCTTCGACGGTCCTGCGCCGCGCCTGGACGGGCTGCCCGGGGTGCACGTGGCGAGCGCCGGCGCCAACGCGCTGCGCCTGGAGGTCAGCGGCAGCATCGGGCCGGTGATCGCGTCGCTGGCGAGCCATCCCGTGCTCGCGCTGAGCAGTCGCGAGCCAACGCTCGAGGAGATCTTCCTGCATCACTACGACAGCTCCGACGGCCGTGTCGGCGACTAGCGCGATCGCGCGCCGGACGCTGGCGAGCTCGCGCGCGCGCAACGTCTCCTTCGCGCTGCTGTTCGGGCTCGTGGCCTACGCCAACGTGGCGGGCTATCGCAGCGCCTACCCGACCTTGAAGGATCGCCTGGGGTTCGCCCACGCGTTCGGCGGCAACGCCAGCCTGCGCCTGTTCTACGGCAAGCCCTTCGATCTGCTGAGCGTGGGCGGCTACTCGGCCTGGCGGATCGGCGGCATCACGTCGATCTTCGCGGCCGTCTGGGGCGTGCTCGCGGCCGTGCGCGCGCTGCGGGCGGAGGAGGACGCGGGGCGCCAGGAGCTGGTGCTGGCCGGCCTGGTCTCCCGCCGCGATGCCTACCTTGCGGCCCTGGCGGCGGGCGGCGCGGGGATGGCGCTGCTGTGGCTCGCCCTCTTCCTCGGCCTGCTCGCCGGCCGGCTGCCCGCCGGAGAATCGGCCTACCTGGCGCTCGCCACGGTGGCCGTCGTGCCCGTGTTCCTCGGCGTGGGCGCGCTCGCCAGCCAGCTCGCGCCCACGCGCCGGCTCGCACTGGAGCTCTCCAGCGCCGCGCTCACGCTGGCGCTGCTGGTGCGCGTCGTCGCCGACACCGCCTCCGGCCTGGACTGGCTGCGCTGGGTGACGCCGCTCGGCTGGGTCGAGGAGCTGCGGCCGTTCACCGGCGCCCAACCCGCCGTGCTGCTGGTGCCATTCGCCTGCGCCGCGCTGCTGCTGGCGGCGGCCGGCGCGATCGCCGTGCGCCGAGACGTCGGCCGTGGCGTGCTCGCCACCCAGGAGACGGCCGCGCCGCGCCTGCGGCTGCTCTCCTCTCCCACCGCGCTGGCGTTTCGCGGCGAGCGCGCGAGCTTCGCGGGCTGGCTGCTCGGCACGGGCTCCTTCGCGCTGATCCTCGGGGTGATCTCCACCAGCGTCTCCTCCGCGGGCATCTCCAACAACTTCCAGCGCCAGCTCCAGAAAGTCGCGGCTGTGTCCATCACTACGCCGTCCGGGTATATCGGCCTGAGCTTCCTGTTCTTCATCCTCGCCGTCAGCCTGTTCTGCTGCGCCCAGCTCGCCGCCGCGCGCCACGAGGAAGCCGAGGAGCGGCTGGAGACGCTGCTGGCCCTCCCGGTGAGCCGCCGCGGCTGGCTGGCCGGACGGCTGGGGCTCGCGCTCGCCGGCGCGGTCGTGATCTCGCTCGCCGCCGGCGTGCTGTCGTGGGCGGGGGCCGCCGCGCAGAACGCGGGCATCTCACTTGCGAGCATGCTCGAAGCCGGCGCCAACTGCCTGCCCGTGGCAGCGCTGTTCCTCGGCCTGGCCGCGCTCGGCTTCGCCCTGCTCCCGCGCGCGAGCGGTGGTCTGGCCTACGGCCTGGTCGCCGTGACCTTCGTGTGGCAGCTGCTCGGCGGCCTGCTCGGCGCACCCAAATGGCCGCTCGACCTCTCGCCCTTCCAGCACGTTGGGCTGGTGCCCGCCCAGCCGTTCAGGTCGGGCGACGCGATCGCGATGCTCGCCATTGCGGCTGCCGCTGGCCTGGCCGCGCTGTGGCTGTTCGACCGCCGCGACCTGATCGGAGAATGAGGCGAGGCATGCGGTGCTCCAGAGGGTAAACGTCGGGC
>DAINPC010000301.1:0-2623 GCA_036743695.1 Solirubrobacteraceae bacterium
CGTCGCGCCGCTGTTCCCCACGCGGCTGCCGTGGGTGAACGTGGCCGAGGGATCCGGACAGGCGAGCATCATCCAGCGGGGCAGGCCCATGCTGGTCGAGTTCTGGGACTTCTGCCGGCCGAACTCGCTGCGGACGCTGCCGTACGTGAAGGCCTGGCACGAGCGCTACGGAGGCGCCGGACTGCGGGTGATCGGCGTGCACTGCCCCGGCTTCGAGGCCTCCAAGGACGAGCAGGCCGTCAGGCAGGCAGTGGCACGGCTGGGAATCGCATATCCGGTGCTCATCGACAGCGAGCTCGAGGTGTGGCAGGACTACGGCAACGCGGGCTGGCCCGCGCGCTACCTCTTCGACGGGCGCGCGCGGCTGTTCGACTACCACTACGGCGAGGGCGCCTACACAGAGACCGAGCTGGCGATCCAGGAGCTGGTGGACCTCGAGCGCGAGCCGATGCCCCCCGTGCGGGCCGAGGACGCGCCGGAGGCCCGGCTTCTGGCGCAGACCGCCGATCAGCCGGGCGCCTACTGCGGCCCCTACGAGGCGGGCGGCGTGTGGGCGGTGCTCGACGGCGTTGGAGCGGTGAGGGTCAACGGAGGCGCCGCGGCGGGCGGCAGCGATATCGCCGTCACCCATCCCGGCGCCTACCCCCTGCTCGAGCACGAGCGCCACACGGCGGGGACACTGGAGCTGCAGATCGGCGCGGGCGTGAGCTGCCTCGCCACCTGCTTCACCCCGGGCCTTGCCTGAGCTTCACACCTCGCTCCGTTGCGGGCGGATCTGGGCGAGCGTGCGGTCCTGCAGCAGCCGCAGGACCACGGGTGGGCCGGAGTCCTCGACGAGCACGCAGCCGCCCGGCCAGTATGGGCTCTCGCCCAGCGTGCTGGTCAGGAAGATCGAGGCGTAGGTCCAGCTCCCGGCGTTGATGAGGCGCGCCCCCCCCCTCCCCCGCCACTCGTGCTCCTCATCGCCGGGCAGCGGTCCGGTGCGATGGGTGTGCCCGAAGACGACGTAGGCGTCCTCAAGCCCCAGGCGCGCCGCGACCTCGCCCATCGCGCGCAGCCCGGCGCGGCGCAGCTCGGCGGTCGAGACCTCCGCCTTCAGCGGCCCGAGCCCGGCGCGATTGAGGACGGCGATCGCGATCGGGAACGTGCCGACCAGGGCGCGGGAGCGCAGCCTGCGCACGGCCGTCGCGCGACTCAGCCGTCGCGATGCCTGTCCGGCGCTGGTGCCGCCGAGCTCCCCTCCGCCCCGGAGCGTCCGCCAGGCGCTGACGGTCGCGATCCCGTTGAGCGCCGCGCCGGTGTGGGCGTCGCGGGCCACCGCGTCGCGCCAGGCGAACACGGGCGAGCCGACCGCCTCGTAGTCGCCCGCGCCCGCGAAGCTCTCCGGGCGCCGGCCCAGCACGCGGGCCATTGCCCCCACGCTCAGGCGCTCGAGCGTCGGGACCGTCAGGTGAGAGTCGAGGTAGTGGCCGTGGGTGGCGTACACGTCCGGGCGCACCCACAGACCGGGGTAGGCCACGCGCACACGGGCCGGCGAGGCCCACTCGGCGATGCGGGCCAGCGCCGGGGAGACCTCCACGGGCTCCAGCAGCTGCTCGGGGCAGAGCGGCGGCGGCTCGTCCTCCAGGCCGCGGGTAGACAGCCACGGTTCGACCAGCGCGTGGTCGTGGTTGCCGGCCGTCAGGATCAGCTCGCGCCCGGCGAGCGCTCGACCGAGATCCTCGAAGACCGGCCGCGCGACAGCCATCGCGTCGCGCACCGGGCCATGACGCAGCTCGAGCACGTCCCCGAGCAGGACCACGCGATCGACATCCGCGACGGCCTCCAGCAGCGGAGCCCGCAGCTCGGCGCGGCGAAGCAGATCTGCGCCCGAGAGGCTGCCCAGATGCAGATCGGAGAGGATCAGCGTGCGCATGACTCAGGGACTGTCCTCGGGACGGCTCAAGCGATCGGGCGCCCGCCTCGGCCGGCCCGGGCACTGTAAGCGATCAGGAGGCCCCGACCACGCCCTGCGGGCGGGGTGCCCCGCCGACGGCTTCGCGGATCTGCTTGGGGAGCATGAAGCGTACGTCCTCCCGAATCACGTCGAGCTCGGAGATGTCCCGCACGCCGCGGGCGCGGAAGAAGTCCACCAGGTCGCCCACCAGGTTCTCGGGCGCGCTGGCACCGGAGGAGATGCCCACCACACGCACGCCGTCCAGCCACCGCTCCTGGACCTCGCCGGCGTTATCGATCAGGTGGGCGTCCGTGCCGCAGTCGCGGGCGACCTCCACCAGGCGCACCGAGTTGGAGGAGTTGCGCGAGCCGATCACGAGCATCAGATCGCAGCTCGCGGCCATCTGCTTGACGGCGGCCTGGCGGTTGGTGGTGGCGTAACAGATGTCATCGGTGCGCGGCCCCGCGATGCTGGGGAACCGCTCGCGCAGACGGGCCAGGATCGAGGCCGTTTCGTCGACCGCCAGCGTGGTCTGGGTGACGTAGGCGACGCGCTCGGGATCCTCGATCTCCAGCTCGTCCACGTCCCGCTCGCTCTGCACCAGCACGATGCGATCCGGCGCCTCGCCCATCGTGCCTTCGACCTCCTCGTGGCCGTCGTGGCCGACGAGCACGATCGTGTAGCCCT
>DAINPC010000302.1:0-2616 GCA_036743695.1 Solirubrobacteraceae bacterium
CCGAGGACTACGAGGGCCACCCGCAGCGGCGCGACTTCCCGATCGGCGGCGAACCGGTGATCTTCACCTACAACGAGCGCCAATCGCTGGGGAGCGCCGAGTGAGCCCCGCCGGCCAGGCCACGCCCGGGACCTCGCCGAGCATGTCCGACTACCGCAAGCGCGAGCAGAGCATCACGCTCTCCTCCGTCGAGGAGCAGCTCGACCAGGCCAGCACCGAAGAGCTGCTGACGCTCAACTTCGGCCCCCATCACCCGGCCACCCACGGCGTGCTGCGCCTGCTGGTGACCCTCCAGGGGGAGATCGTGCGCGAGATCAAGCCGATCATCGGCTACGTGCACACGGGGATCGAGAAGACGGCCGAGGACAAGTCCTACTGGAAGGTCATCCCCGTGATCGAGCGGATGGACTACCTGTCCTACTACTTCAACGCCTACGCGTACTGCGGCGCGGTGGAGACGCTGCTGGAGGTCGAGGTGCCCAAGCGCGCCCAGTACCTGCGCGTGATCCACATGGAGCTCAACCGCATCATGTCCCACCTCGTGTGGTTGGGGACGAGCGCGCTGGATCTGGGAGCGATCTCGATGTTCTGGTACTGCTTCCGCGAGCGCGAGAAGATCCTCGACCTGTTCGAGATGTCCTCCGGTCAGCGCATGCACACGCGCTACTTCCAGGTCGGCGGCGTGATCGAGGACATCCCCTCCGGATTCGCCCACAAGCTGAACGGCCTGCTCGAGGAAATGCCCAGTCGCATCGATCAATACGGAGCGCTGCTGAACAGCAACGAGATCGTCCTGCAGCGGCTGCGCGGGATCTGCCCGCTGGACGCACAGACGCTCCTGTCGCTCGGCGTCACCGGCCCCCTGCTGCGCGCCGCCGGCAACCCCTGGGATCTGCGCAAGGCGGACCCCTACTGCTCATACGAGGACTTCGACTTCAAGATCCCCGTCGGCACCGTGGGCGACAACTACGATCGCTACGCCTGCCGCCTGGCGGAGATGTACGAGTCGGTCAAGATCGTCCAGCAGGCCCTCGACGGCCTTCCTGAGGGACCGCACATCACCGAGGACCGCAAGGTCGCGCTGCCTCCCCGCCACGAGCTGGCGACCTCGATGGAGGCGCTGATCCACCACTTCAAGCTCGTCACCGAGGGCTTCCGCGTGCCCCCCGGCGAGGTGTACTTCCCGATCGAGTCCCCGCGCGGAGAGCTCGGCTGCTTCGTGCGCTCCGACGGCTCCTCCAAGCCCGCGCGCGTGCACATGCGCGACCCCTCCTTCGTCAACCTCCAGTCCTTCTCGCACATGGCCAAGGGCGCGTACATCGCCGACCTGATCGCCACGCTCGCGATGCTCGATCCGATCCTGGGAGGCATCGACAGATGAGCGCGGTCCGCCGCTTCGAGCACGGCTCGCGGGTGCCCGGCTGGGATCAGGCGGTGGACCTGGAGAAGGACCCCGCCGAGATCCCCGACCCGCAGACGACGGAGGTCCCGCAGGCGCTGCGCGAGGAGATCGAGGCGCACATGGCCGACTACCCCGACCGCCGCTCGGCCGCGCTGCCCGCGCTGGCCGCCGCGCAGCGCCTCCACGGCTGGTGCTCGCCCGAGGCGATCGAGCAGGTGGCGTGCGTGATGGCCGTCACGCCCGCCCACCTGGAGTCGGTGGCCAGCTTCTACGACATGCTGGAGACCACGCCGGTGGGGCGCCACAGCGTGTACGTGTGCACCAACATCTCCTGCTCGCTGTGCGGGGCGGACGAGCTGTATGAGGCGGTCCGCGACGCCGCGGCCGAGGGGCTGGGCGGGGAACCGATCAACGTGCGTGCGTTCGAGTGCCTGGGCGCCTGCGACATCGCGCCGATGGCATCCGTGGACGGCGTCTACGTCGGCCCGCTCACAGCCGCCGACGTTCCGCAGCTGCTCGACGACCTGCGCGCCGGACGCCCCGTGCTGGCGGACAAGCAGCTCTCCCGGCGCCCCGTCGCAGATCCCCGCGCCAACACGGGCGAGCTCCCCGGACCCGCGCAGGGAGGCGAGTGAGCATGGCCGCTCCCGCCGGGGTGGGTGGGTCCCCGATTCTCCTGATCGCCGACATCGACGAGCCCGGCCTCTGCACGCTCGAGGTCTATGAGCGCCGCGGTGGCTATCAGTCGCTGCGAAAGGCGCTGGCGATGACGCCCCAGGAGGTCCTCTCCCAGCTCGAAGCGTCCGGCCTGCGCGGGCGCGGCGGAGCGGGCTTCGCGATGGGCAAGAAGGTCTCCTTCCTGCCCAAGGGCTCGATGGACAAGTACCTCGTGTGCAACGCCGACGAGTCCGAGCCGGGGACCTTCAAGGACCGCGAACTGATGCAGAAGACGCCCCACACGCTGATCGAGGGGCTCGTGATCGCCTCCTACGCGGCAGGCGTCAACTGCTCGTTCATCTACATCCGCGGCGAGTACGTGCTGCAGGCCGACGTGCTCGACGCGGCCCTGGCCGAAGCGCGCGCGGCGGGCTTCGTGGGCGAGAACATCCTCGACTCCGGCCACTCGCTGTCGCTGGTGGTGCACCGCGGCGCGGGCGCCTACATCTGCGGCGAGGAGACCGGGCTGCTCGACTCGCTGGAAGGCAAGCGCGGCA
>DAINPC010000303.1:0-2609 GCA_036743695.1 Solirubrobacteraceae bacterium
GGCTCGGACATCTCCGGCGAGAAGGACCAGACGCTCAACCAGCTGCTGGTGGAGATGGACGGCTTCTCCACCAGCGGGCGCGTGGTGGTGATCGCGGCGTCCAACCTGCTGGAGAAGCTCGACCCGGCGCTGCTGCGCCCCGGCCGCTTCGACCGGCAGGTGTTCGTGGTGCCTCCCGACGTCAAGGGCCGGCTCGGGGTGCTGCAGGTGCACACGCGCGACAAGCCCCTGGAGGACGTCGACCTAGGGCTGGTGGCCCAGCAGACCAGCGGGCTGACGGGCGCGGACCTGGCCAACATCTGCAACGAGGCCGCCATCTTCGCAACCAGGCGCGGTGGCAAGGCGATCGCGCTGCGGGACTTCGACTCGGCGATCGAGCGGGTGATCGCGGGCGTTCAGTCCAAGCGCGTGCTCAACCGCCACGAGAAGCGGGTGGTCGCCTATCACGAGGCCGGGCACGCGCTCTGCGGCGAGCTGCTGCCGTCTGTGGACCGCGTCCACCGCATCTCGATCGTTCCGCGCGGGCGCGCGCTCGGCTACACGCTGAACCTGCCCGCGGAGGACCGCTACCTGAAGACGCGCGAGGAGCTGCTCGACTACATGACCGTGCTGCTCGGCGGACGCGTGGCCGAGCAGATCGTCTTCGGCGCCATCACCACCGGCGCCTCCGACGATCTCAAGCGCGTGGCGGACATCTCCCACTCGATGGTGCACGACTTCGCCATGGTCACCTCGGGCGTGGGCCGCTCGCCGGACGGCGACGTGCGGCTGTCGGAGATCACGCTGCGCATCCGCGACGAGGAGCGCCACGACCTGATCGAAGAGGCGCGGCGAGCCGCGCAGAAGCTGATCGTCGCCCACCGCCGCGAGCTGGAGGCGCTCGCCCGGGAGCTGCTCGAGAAAGAGGTCCTGGACCGCGACGCGATCGACCGGATCATGGAGGGCGTGCCGCGCATGGAGCGGGCGCCCGGAGTGGGCCTGCGAGTGGTGGCGGCGACGCCACACACCCCGCCGGGCGGCCCCGCGCCGATCGTCCTGCCCGACATCTCCCCGTAGGGCGCAGCCGGACGGCTATAGACTGCGGCTGGTGTTCAGCCGAATCGACCACATCGGAGTGGCAGTCGAGCAGCTGGAGCCCGCGCTCGCGCTCTACCGCGACAGCTTCCAGCTGGAGGTGGCCCACCGCGAGGTGGTCCGCGAGCAGGGCGTGGAGGCGGTGCTGCTGGACGTCGGCGAGAGCCACGTCGAGCTGCTCGCACCGCTGGCGGCGGACACGCCGGTGGGGAGATTCCTCGCCAAGCAGGGACCGGGGCTCCATCACGTGGCCTACCAGGTCAGCGACATCGACGCCACGCTGCAGGCGCTCAAGCAGGCTGGGCTCGCGCTGATCGACGAGCAGCCGCGCGCCGGCATCCGCGGCTCACGGGTCGCGTTCATGCACCCGCGCGCCACCGCGGGCGTGCTCACCGAGATCGTCGAGCCGGCCGCCGGCGTGGAGGCCCACTGATGCCCGCGGCCACGCGACGGGTGACGGTCGGCTTCCAGGGAGGCCAGGTGCTGGCGCTGCGCCTGACCGACGATCAGCTGAAGGGCCTCAACAAGACGCTCGGCACGGTCGGCTGGCACGAGATAGAGAGCGAGGACGGACCGGTCCGCATCGACCTCGGCCAGGTGGTCTACGTGAGCGCCGAGAGTGACGAGCTGCGCGTCGGCTTCGGTTGACGCGCCCGCCGGGCGGCGTTGGCGTGTCCTCAGATCTGAATCTCGATGAGCGGCTGCTGCGGGTGGCACGCACCCGCTGCCACCGGCCGGGCGCGGAGCGCGCGGTGGCGCGCTTCTCGCATCTTGGCGAGCACGGCGGGGTGTGGCTGGCGATCGGCGCGGCCGGGCAGGCGCTCGACCCGGGCAGGCGGCGAGGATGGCGACGGGCGACGGGCGCGGTCGCGGGCGCGTATGCGCTCAACGTGGCCATCAAGGTGCTGGTGGGCCGCCGCCGGCCGAGCCTGCAGGGGCTGCCGCCGTTGACGGGCACGCCCACCGGTCTGAGCTTCCCGAGCGCTCACGCCTGCACGTCCTTCGCCGGGGCGCTCTCCTACTCGCGCCTGGGGCTGCCGGCGCTGCCGCTGTATGCGCTGGCGGGCAGCCTGTCGCTGTCGCGGCTGTACCTCGGCGTGCACTACCCCTCGGACGTGCTCGCCGGGGCGCTGCTGGGGACGGCGCTGGCGGGCATCGTCGCGGGCGGCGGGCGCGCGGGTGCGGAGGCGGGCAGGCGGGCGGGCGGGCGGGCTCCCCAATGAGCACCCGAATCGGCATCGTGGGGATGCCCAACGCGGGCAAGTCCTCGCTGTTCAACGCCCTCACCAAAGCGGGCGCGGAGGCTGCCAACTACCCGTTCACGACGATCGAGCCCAACGTGGCCGTGGTGCCCGTGCACGACGAGCGCCTCGAACGGGTCGTGGAGACGGTGGGCGCCTCGGCGATCGTGTGGGACACGGTCGACTTCCACGACATCGCCGGCCTGGTCGCCGGGGCCCACCAGGGGGAGGGGCTCGGGAACCGCTTCCTGGCGAACATCCGCGAGACGGACGCGATCGTGCACGTGGTGCGCG
>DAINPC010000304.1:0-2606 GCA_036743695.1 Solirubrobacteraceae bacterium
CGCCCGCCTCGGCCTTGGCGGGCTTGGCGCCCTTGGCTGTGTGCGCGCGCCCGCCACGCTGTGAGAACGACCTTCTCCCTCCCGACACCGATTCGACCTCCCCAAACCAATCTTTCGAGCCAGACGATTGCTGTCAACCCATCCAGTAGCCGGGATCATCCCATGTCAGGTACCTTTTGTCTACAGAGAAGCGTTCTAGCATTTGGACCCGACGCGCGCGAGGATCGGGAGTGAGCGCGGGCGAGGACCCGGCGGCGCGCCCGCGAGGACGCGCGCGGGGCGCTCAGTGCAGGACGATCTTCAGCACGAGGATGCCCATCCCCATGGTCATCCCCACGCCCACCTCGAGCACCAGCTCGCCCGGCGTGGCGCGCGAGCGAACGCCGGCGATGAGCTCGAAGACGACCAGGCTGCCCACCGCGCTCCACAGCCCGGCGTTGACGGCCGTCTCCTGCGCTGCGCCCGCGCCCCAGGCGAGCAGGATGGCCAGCAGCGGGATCGCGGCGCCCCTCACCAGCGCCCAGTCGTGGCCGAGCGCGCGCATCAGCGCGGCCGCTGTCAGGCGCTCGTGCGTGGCCAGGCGGCGGCCGAGCACGCCGGCGTAGGCGTGGGCGAGCCAGTAGAGCCCGGCGGCGATCACCGCGGATCCGATCGTGTCGAGGTAGCTCTCGTGGCGCCCGCTCTCAGCTGCCAGCAGCGCTCCGATCATGATCACCCCGTAGATCACGCCCGAGGGGTTCTCCGCCGGGACGATCCAGTCGGCCGCGCGCCCCAGCCACCCGCCGAGGCGGGCGCCCGGCGGATGTTGCGCTGGCTGGGGGGCGGCTGGCGGCTCGATCGGGGGATTATCGCCCGCGCGCTCCCGTGTTCGCCTGCGCATCGGGCGGCTCAGCGCATGCAGCCTCGCAAGTCCACGTTGAGCCACGGCGTTGGTGGGATATGTCCATGGCCGGCATCGAAGCGCGGCGCACGGTTGCCGCAGATGTGGCGCAGGAGGAGATCGGGCTGATCGCCTGCAACGGTCCGCGCGAGGTGATCGCCGAGATCCTGGCGAGGGAGGGACTCGCAGTTGCGTACTTCGATCGCGTGCAGGCGATCTTGGACATGGACGGGTCTGCCGATCCCTCTGCGATTGTGCTCTGGCTCGAGGACACGATCTCCTCCGTTCCGGGTCTCGTCGGGCCGCTGAGGAGGCGCTTTGAGCAGGCGCCCGTCGTGGTGGCCTGCGCGAGCATCCAGCGATGGGAGGTGCGCGCGGCCCTCGCAGCCGGTGCGGCCGGCGTGGTCACCTACGACGACCTGGACGCCAGCTTGGGTCCTTGCCTGCGAGCCGTGCGAGTCGGTCAGGCCTGCGTGCCGCGAGGACACTGGCGAGCGATCGAGCCGCCTGCGCTCTCCATGCGTGAGAAGCAGGTCCTCGGATTGGTGGTGATGGGCTACATGAACTGCCAGATCGCCGAGCGGCTGTTTATCGCGCAGAGCACCGTCAAGAGCCACCTCTCGTCGGCGTTCGGCAAGCTGGGCGTGCGCTCGCGCAACGAGGCTGCGGATCTCATCCTGAGCCCCGAGCGCGGTCTCGGCTTGGGGATCCTGGCGCTCGAGAGCGAGCCTCTGGAGACGGTCCCGGCCGCGGCGCAATGAGCAGCGCTGCCGCAGACATTCCGCTGACCGTGATGGATCACCACGATCCGGAGCTGCTCGGCGAGCTGATGGCCGCTGTCGAACGCGTGGCGGCCACCGGCGCGTTCACGGGTGGCGCCGCGGTCGAGGAGTTCGAGGCCGACTATGCCGCCTGGTGTGAGGTTCCCCACGCCGTGGGGGTGTCCTCCGGTACCGAAGCGCTGGCCCTGGCCCTGCGGGCGCTGGGGGTCGGGCCTGGCGAGGAGGTGGTGGTCCCGGCCAACTCGTTCATCGCCACCGCCGAGGCGGTCAGCCTCGCGGGCGCCCGCCCGCGCTTCGCCGATGTGGATGCCGAGACGCAGCTGATGACAGCCGAGACGCTCAAGCAGGCGCTCACGCCGGCGGTGCGCTGTGTCATACCCGTTCATCTCTTCGGGCGAACCGTGGACATGGCGCCGATCATGGAGCTGGCCCAGGCCGCCGGGCTGCTGGTCCTCGAGGACGCCTCCCAGGCACACGGAGCACGCTACCGGGGGCGGCGGGTGGGAACGATCGGGGACGCCGGCACGTTCTCGTTCTATCCCGCCAAGAACCTGGGAGCGTGGGGGGACGGCGGTGCGGTGGTCACATCTCGCGAGGATCTCGCCGACCGGGTGCGCCTGCTGCGCTCGCACGGCGAGAGCCCGCGCTATCGCCACCGCGTGGTCGGCACGACGGGCCGGCTCGACGCGATCCAGGCGGCGGTCCTGCGTGTCAAGCTCTCACGTCTGGATGAGCGCAACCAGGCCCGGCGGCTGGCGGCCGACAGGCTGCGTGAGGTGCTCCTCGACTCCGACTCGGTCATCGCTCCCGCACCGGTGGCGCCTGACGGCGACCACGTCTACCACCAGTTCGTCATTCGCACGCCGCGGCGGGACGCCGTCAGAGATCTCCTGGCCCGACAGGGCATCGCGACAGGCATCCACTATCCGATACCGATCCACCGC
>DAINPC010000305.1:0-2606 GCA_036743695.1 Solirubrobacteraceae bacterium
GAGCGGAGGTGCGGAGCCGGCTCAGCTCGCCGAGCGATGGATTGAGGAGCAGCGAGCGGGCTCGCTCCGCGAATGCCTCAAATGGGTCGCGGCCAGGGGGAAGCGGCGTTTCGAGCGTCGCCACGAGCTGCCGCCCCGTCGCATGGACCGCCGCCACAAGCAGCGCCTGCTTGGAGCCGAAGTGCTTGAACAGGGTGGGCTCTGAGCACCCCGCCGCGGCGGCGATCTCGGCGGTCGTGGTGCCGTGGTATCCGCGGCATGCAAAGGCAACGCGCGCGGCGTCGAGCAGCCGATCGCGGGTCTGCGCTCCGGATCTCCTCGTGCGTTCCGCCATGTATGCGGACTCCGAATCCTAGTCCGGTGGCAGTATCTTAAGTGAGTACTCACCAAGATTACAAGGGCTAGCGCACGACCGTGGCGCCGTCGCGTGGATAGCGCCGCGCGCCAGGATTGTCCATGGAGTCTCCGAACCACCCGAACCGCGAAGTTGACCGCGTCGACCGTGGACACGATGACCGGCGGTCTCAAGGGATCACGCGTGCACGTCGGGGCACGGTCGCGAGCCCGAACCCTCAGTGAGTGCGAACCGGGCAGAATGGCGGGCGGTGAGTGATCGCCCGTGGAGGATTTCCCCGCGATCGTCGATGGCGAAGGACCGCTAGCGCCCCAGTGTCCTCGACCGATCCGACGAGTGATCGGACCGGCACGCGATGTCGCGTGCCGCGCCCTGTCATGCCCGGGCCGTTGGGGCTGCTCCACCCCTTTCCCTCCGCTCTCAACGCCCTTGCCGCTGCCACGTTCACGCTGCTCGCGGGGGGAAGCGCGGCCACGGCGGGTGGGGCCGCCCTGGCGATGGCGCTGCTGCAGACCTCGATCGGCTCCGTCAACGACCTGTGCGACCTTGAGCGCGACCGGCTGGGGCACCCCGAGAAGCCCCTGCCGTCAGGGCGGGTCGGCCGCGGGGTGGCGACCGGCTATGCAACCGTGGCGGGTGGCTCCGGGCTCGCGCTTTCCGCGGCGCTGGGACCGCTGGCGGCCGGGATCGCCGCCGCCGGGTTGGCCGCGGGGCTGGCCTACGATGGCCGGCTCAGCCGCACGGCCTGGTCCTGGCTGCCGTATGCAGTCGGGCTGCCGCTCGTGCCGGCCTTCGGGTGGGCGGCGGCGCGGCAGCAGCTTCCAGCTGGGTTCCCTGCGTTAATCGCACTTGGCTCGCTGGCCGGCGCCGGGCTGGCCATCGCGAACGGGCTGGCGGATCTCGACGCCGATGCGGCGGCCGGTGGGGGAGGACTCGCGCTGCAGCTCGGGCGCCGCGCCTCGTGGCGGCTGCTCGTCGTGCTCCAGACAGCGCTGGTGCTCCTCGCGATCGGCGTCATGATCGCTGGCCGGCCTCGTCTGACCTCCGTCCTCCCGCTCGCCCTCGCGATACCGGTGATCGCCCTCGGCGTGGTTGCGAGCCGCGCGACGGCGGCCGCGGTCCGAGAGCGGGGATGGGAGGCGCAAGCCGTTGGGGTGGCACTACTCGCAGTCGCGTGGCTCACCGCCACCCAGCCCGGGCTGCTGGCCTAGACTCGCGGACCCCGCGTCGACGACGGACTCTGAAACGATCGCATGAGCGTGCGGCGGATCCAATCAACGAAGTCCGTGAGGTAGTCTCATCGCGCACTTGACCGAGCGCGACTGTTCCGCGATTGGTTCGGCGGGTGGGCGCAGAGTGGGAGCTCGGGAAGGAAGGGTCCCTCCCGCCGCACGCCGCAGTTGCGACAATCTGGGGATGACGACCGACACCGACTACAGCGCCTTCGACGCGCTGACCTTCGACTGCTACGGCACGCTGATCGACTGGGAGACCGGCCTCCTGGCCGGTCTCCGGGCGGCCCTCGCCGCGCACCGCGTCGACGGCACGGACGATGAGCTCCTGGAGGCGTACGCGGACGCCGAGGCGACCCTCGAGAAGGGGCCATACCTCCCCTATCGCGAAATCCTCGCCGACGGGCTGCGAGCGATCGCGGCGCGTCTCGGCACAACCGTCACGGATGGGCAGGCGGCGGCCTTCGGCGGCTCGGTCGCCGACTGGCCGGCCTTCCCGGATTCCGCGACGGCCCTCGCCCGGCTCAAGACCCGCTTCCGGCTCGGCGTCCTGACGAATTGCGACGACGACCTGTTCGCCGCATCGAATCGCCGCCTCGGCGTTGGGTTCGACTGGATCGTCACCGCCCAGCAGGTCCGCTCGTACAAGCCGGACACGCGCAACTTCGCAGCCCTGTTCGAGCGGCTCGCTACCGACAGCGTGCGGCCCGAGCGCATCCTCCACGTCGCCCAGAGCCTGTTCCACGACCACGCACCCGCCAAGCGCCTCGGGCTGACGACTGTCTGGATCGATCGCCGTCACGGCCGGCCGGGCTCCGGCGCCACGCCGGCCCCCGAGGCGCGGCCGGATGCGACGTTTGCCTCGATGGCTGACTTCGCCCGGGCGGCCGTGCCGCTTCCCCGGCCGATGAAGGCACGAGGGCGATCCCTGCGAATCTGACGCTCAGACTTGGCAGGGTGTGAATGCATCGCCCGAACCAGCCGCTCGTGCCGCGGCAGGAGTTCGGGCTGGCGCACTA
>DAINPC010000306.1:0-2595 GCA_036743695.1 Solirubrobacteraceae bacterium
GGACAGTGATCGCCTGCATCGCGCGCAACCTACTGCGCTGGACCAGCGTGATCGGCCTGCCCCCAAAGGAAGATCAGCCGCCCTCACCTCCCCACAGGAACGACCGAGCGCCCGAGCACTCCACCAACACCACCAATCCCGCCCGTCGCGCAGCCACGCGGTGGATCCAGGCTTAGACACCCGCCACGAACTGAAGTCGCGCGAGCACAGCGCCCGTCGCAGCGAGTTTCGCTAGTCGTTTCGCCAAACCCTCCTAGCTAGTTGGCGATCACTGCGAGGAAGTCGCGGCTGTATGGCTGGAGGAACCTGCCCGCGATCCCCAGCTGGCCGGGCACGAGCGGCACCCCGGCCGGCCCACTGGAATGGTGTTCGTAGAGGTAGCCGGCAACCCAGTCGGGGTTGATGTCGAGCTCGACGGCGCGCACGACGCCGGCGCCGATCAGGGCGCTCGCAAGTTCGGAGGGGACGAGCTGCTCGCCTGCCGCCCACACGAGCTGCCCGCTCTGCGTGATCCCGATGCCCGAGCGGGCCACGCTCGTGCGCCCGCCGATCGTCGCGCCCCAGCAGGTGATTATGCAGCTCGACACGCTCGCAGGGGCGACGCCGCGGTCCACCAGCAGACCCTGGTTTTGAAGCACCGAGAAAACGTGCTTCTGCGTGCCGGGGACCCCTGCGTCCCAGCTGCCGATGTTGGTCGTTCCGTCGGTGTACGTGACGATTGAGGCCAGCCCGGCCTTCAGCGGAGACGCGATGCGGGACCCGGACATGAAGCCTACGCCCGAGTAGTTGAGCTTGAACCCGCCGTTGAAGGCCGCTAGGACATGGTGTATCTCCGCGGCGCTGACCTTGTCGCCGAATCTCCACCCGAGCTCGCCTCCGTCGGCAGAGCCCGTGTGCAGCGTCAGGTGCACAAGGCTCTGGTCCAGACGCAGCAGGGTGACGCCCCCGTGCTGGGCGACCCATGCGGCGGGCTGTCCGTGAACCCGCGCCACGATCGTCCAGCTCGACGAGGCGGATCGCGGGGCGCTCACCTGCAGCGGAGGCGGCGCGACGGCCCGAACGGTCGCATGCTTGGGCCTGTTGACAGCGTCCGTGCTGCCCTGCGCAGCGCGCGCAAGGTGGTTGCTGGAGCGTCCCGAGCCGGCCGCGATGTGAGCCCCCATGGCGAGGAGCGCTGCGAGCACGGCGAAAAGCGTCAGGCGTCGGCGCGTGTGGCGGCGGCGGCGCTGCGTCGCGGTCGACCGTCGGGGGCGGCGTCCGGCACCCTCGTGCGCGCGGGGGCGCCTCTGCTCGTCTGGCGTATGCCCTGACATGTAAGCATCGATGCTACCCCGCGGGGTCCGCCGTCCGGGCACCGTGAGAAGCATCTCACACCGAACGCGCGCTGCATCCGGCGGCGGGCTCGCTCGGATAGCGTAACGTCGGAGATGATGGCTCGCGTTAACCGCATCCGGGGCGCGCCCGCCGCCCCCGGGCCTTCGGATTCCGCTCCTCGACGCGTTCGCGCTCGGCGATCTGCTCGCCGGATCCGTCTGACGGCACGCGGGCGTCTCGTGTTGGTCGCGCTGTCGGCGGCCGCGGTCCTGTCGATCGGTGCGCTCGTGGGCAGCATGCGCGCTGCGGTGCCAGGCGCGCCGAGCACCCCCGTCCGCGCGGCCCGCTCGCAGCCGAGCACGCCGGCCTCCGAGAGCCGCTCGGCCGTCGCGCCGAAAGGGCCGACGCCGCCCGCGCAGCACACGATCTCTCAGGGCTCGCTGCCCCAGACGCATGCCTACCCGTCAGGGCGAACCCGAGAGTTCAGGGCGCTGATGGCGTCGCTCTGGGAGGGCATAGTCCGGGGCGCGGTCGCTCCGGCTCTGCCGGCGTTCTTCCCGAAGGGCGCATATGAGCAGCTGAAGGCGATCTATGGGGCGGGGTCCGATTGGACCAACCGTCTCGTCCACGACTATCGGCTGGACCTCGAAGCCGCTCACTCCCTCCTGGGCCGTGACGCACCGCGGGCACATCTTCTCGGCGTCGACGTTTCCGCCTCCTATGGCCACTGGGTCCCTCCGGGCGTCTGTTACAACAGCGTCGGCTACTACGAGATGCCCAACGCGCGCATCGTGTACTCGAGCGGTGGCAGGATCAGATCGCTCGGTATCGCCTCGATGATCTCCTGGCGTGGCGTCTGGTACGTGGTGCACCTTGGCGCGATCCTTCGGCCGTCCGACAGCGGGCAG
This sequence comes from Solirubrobacteraceae bacterium, assembly GCA_036743695.1. GTDB lineage: Bacteria > Actinomycetota > Thermoleophilia > Solirubrobacterales > Solirubrobacteraceae > Palsa-744. The sequence continues at coordinate 2,223 of DAINPC010000306.1, forward strand.
GTCGATTCCCCCGAACCCGGGCGCGGCAGCTCGCAGTACTCGGGGACCTGCTAGGTGCCGTTCCGGCCGCCAGCTCGGTCTCGACCCTCGGGCTCCTTCTCGAAGCGGCCGACCCACGTGACGCCCGCGTTGTTCACGAGCACGCCGATCGGCCCGAGCGATGCCGTGGCCTCATCGAGGAACGCTCGGAACGACGCCGCGTCGGTCACGTCGAGCGCGCAGCCGATTGCCCCGTGGCCGATCTCAGCGGCGGTCGCGCCCGCTGCATCGGCGTCGATGTCGCCGAGGGCCACGCACGCGCCGCGCGCCGCGAGCGTACGCGCGATCGCCGCGCCGATCCCGTGCGCCGCGCCCGTCACGGCGACGACGCGCC
>DAINPC010000307.1:0-2587 GCA_036743695.1 Solirubrobacteraceae bacterium
CCAGCGAGCCGGGGGCGACACGCGCAGCCCGCCGCCCATCACCGCCAGCGTTCCGCCGTGCGCGAGCGCGCCCGCGTGTGCGGCGACCGCGATCCCGTCCAGCAGGCTCGCGGCCACCGTCACTCCGCTCGCCGCCAGGCCGCGTGCGAGGCTCCTGGCCATCTCGATGCCGTAGTCGCTCGCGCGCGTGCTCCCCACGATCGCCACCATGGGCGCACTGGTGAGCCGCGCCAGCCGTTCGGCGCCGCCGGCGACGTGCAGCATCCTCGGAGCCGCCGCGCCGGTCAGCGCACGCGGGTAGCGCTCGTCATGGCGGCAGAGCGCGTCCACTTCGCGCCCGCACTCACTCGCGCTGGCGTCGGGCTCCCGATATCGGCTCATCAACTCTGCCCTGCGCCGGCCCGCCAGCGCGTGCAGCAGATCAGCGTCATCGAGCCCTAGCAGCTCGAGCAGGCGGCCGCGATCGCCCGCGCAACAGTCCAGCGGCCCGCTGAGCTCCGACAGCAGCCAGCTGCGGCGCAGGCAGCTCGCGCACGCGCCGGCCGTGCCACCGCTGTCCGCGCGCGCGATCATGCGGCGCGACTGTCGCCAAGGCCCGCTTGCGCGCGCAGCGCCAGAGCCGCACCGAGGTCGCGCGCCCGAACGCGCTCGTTGGCCGCCAGGTCGGCGATGGTCCGCGCCACGCACATCACACGATGCTCACCGCGCGCGCTCAAGAGGCCCCGCTCGCGGACGCGGCGCATCATCTCCTCGCCGCACTCGTCGAGCCGCACGTGCTCCCGCAGCGCCCGCACGTCCATGCGCGCGTTCACCGCCAGGCCCAGCGGGCGCAGGCGGGCCAGCTGGCGCTCGCGCGCGAGCAGGACGCGTTGGCGTGCCTGCTCGGAGCTCATCTGCGTCAGCTCCGGGAGGGGATTGGAGCCGGCCCGCTGCAGGGTGAGGAGCAGGTCGATGCGATCGAGCAGCGGGCCGCTGAGGCGCCGCCGGTGGCGCGCCAGCTGGCTTTCGCTGCAGGAGCATCGCTCGCCCTCGCCCGCGTAGCCACACGGGCACGGGTTGGTGGCGGCCAGGAGCATGAACCGCGACGGGTAGACCGCCGAGTGGCGCGCCCTCACGATCGCCACGCGACCGTCCTCCAGCGGTTGTCGCAGAGCCTCCAGCGTCGGACGCGCGAACTCGGAGAGCTCGTCCAGAAACAGCACGCCGTTGTGGGCGAGCACCACCTCCCCAATGCACCCGTGTCGCGCCCCGCCCACGAGGCCCGCCGCGGTGATCGAGTGGTGTGGCGCCCGAAACGGGCGGCTGCTCGCCAGACCCTGCACGCGCGCGCCCAGCAGGCCGTGGATGCGCGTCACCTCGATCGCCTCGCTGCGGCTCAGCGGCGGGAGGATCGAGGGCAGCCGTTGGGCGAGCATCGTCTTGCCCGTGCCGGGCGGGCCGCTGAGCAGGCAGTTGTGGGCCCCGGCGGCCGCGATCACGAGGGCGCGCACGGCCATTTGCTGGCCGCGCACCTCGCCCAGGTCCCCTCCAGCGCGATCGGCCGGCGGGACCGGCTCGCGGCGCACTCCCGCTCGCGGGCGGGGATCGGCGGGTCCTCCGCTCAGGACGCGCACGGCGCTGCGCAGGTGTTCCACGACCGCGACCTCCAGCCCGTCGATGAGGTCCGCCTCACCGGCGTGGGCGCCCGCCAGGGCGAGCGTGCCCAGGCCGGCTCTGCACGCGGCCTGGGCGATGGCCAGCGTTCCGCGCGAGGGCCTGACCGCGCCGTCGAGCGCCAGCTCGCCGAACAGCGCGACGTCCTCCAGCCGCTCGGGCGCGAGCTGCTCGCTGGCCGCCAGCAGTGCGCACGCGAGCGCCAGGTCCAGGCCGGGGCCCGCCTTGGGCAGGTCGCCGGGCGCGAGATTGGCGGTTATTCGCCTGGCGGGGAACTCATATCCGGAGTTGCGGATCGCTGCCTGGATACGCTCGCGCGCCTCGCGCACGGCGGCGTCCGCGAGGCCGACGATCGCAAACGCTGGCAGCCCGGGCCTGACGTCAACCTCGACGGCGACGTGCCGCGTGTGAAGTCCGTCGATGGTGAACGCGTGCGCCCGCGCAAACATGCTCCGTCGCTCCTCGTCGCTCGTTGTGGAGTGAGCGGCGCAGGCTAGATCGCGCTTGGGACGGGACGCGCGGCCGGCCGGCGGGCCTCGCCGGCCGGGCCGGGTGCTCCGGGCGCGTGTGAGCGGGTGGGGGAGTGTCGGCTACAGCCCGGCGGGGTGGCGGGCGACGAAGCCCGCGGTGGAGGTCATGCTGTTGGACCACCGCGAACCGCTTTCGGCGAGCGCCACCGTGTCGAAGCGTTTGCCGTCCACCACCATGAACGCGTGTTCTGAGTTCGCGTAGATCGTGATGTCGCTGCCCGGCCCTGCTTCGCCATAGGACTCGAGGGCCGAGGAGTCCTCGGGCGAGCTGAGCAGGCCGGCGCCGTGCAGGGCGTAGGAGACCGACCCCGAGCAGTCATAGCCTTCGGACTGGAACGAGCCGTGTCCGCCGCCCCAGACATAGGGCCGCGTGGCGATTTCATCGCCGGCGGCGATCACCCGCG
>DAINPC010000308.1:0-2586 GCA_036743695.1 Solirubrobacteraceae bacterium
GCTCGGTCAGGAACTTGTGGCGCTCCTCCAGCGCGGCATACTCCTCCAGCGCCAGCGGGTTGACCCGGCCCAGCGTGGACAGCTTGCGCTCCGCCGAACGTAGCCGTTTGGCCTGGGCCTCGCGCACGTAGGGGACGCTCACCACCGCCTCGCTGGCATCACCGCCACCCTCAGCACCATCGGAGCTCGCATCGCTGTCGGCGATCACCGGAACCATCTGATGCGGGCCGAACTCCTCGACCAGCACCATCGGGTCGATGCCGTGCTCCTCGAGAGCCTTGGCCTGCAGCGCCTCAATGCGCAGCCGCTGCTGGGTGCGCGCCACCTCGTCGCGGTGAACCAGGTTGGTGAGGTCGCCCAGCTCGTCTGCGCGCGCACCGATCTCACGGCGCACCTGTGTCAGCGCCGCCTCCCGCTCGGTGCGCCCCTGCTCGGCGCTGGCCCGCTGCGAGGCCGCCTGCGCCAGCCCGCGCGTGACCCACGCCGCCGCATATGCCGCACCGGTGCGCACCGCCTGCGCCACCGTAGCCTCACGCTTGCGACGCTCCAGGCGGGCAGCCGCGCGCTCGCGGGCTGCCAGCTCAGAGATCGCGGCCGCCTCCAGCGACTGCGCCCGCGCCGCCGCCGCACGCGCACGTTCCTCGCGCGTACGCAAGCTCAGGCGCAGCTCGGTCTCGGCCGCGCGAGCCGCAGTGGCGCTGCGCTCGAGGCGGTCACGCTCCTCGTGGGAGGGCTCTTGGTCGCCCGGCTCCGCGCTGGCGGCCTCCAGACGCTCGCTGAGCAGGCGGTGCTCGCCGCGATCCTTGCCCAGGGCTGACTCAGCCGCGGCGACAGCCCGCTCGATGCGCTCAGCCTCGGCGCGCCCGGCGCGGACCATGCCACCAAGCTGGCCCAGCCGCTCGGCGACCGCGGCCATCCTGGCGTCGGACTCGTGCAGGCGCTGCAGGGCCGCCTCCACCACATGGCCTGCCGTCGCGACCCGCGGGGTGGCCGCCGCCAGGGCGAACTTGGCCTGCTCGACGCGGCGGACCGCCTCCTGGACCCTGACGTGCGTCTCATCGACCGCCGCCTGAATCTCGACCAGGCTGGGCGTCGACGCGCTGCCGCCGCGGACCAGACCCGGGGCGAAGACGTCGCCGTCGCGGGTGACCGCCGTGATCCCCTCGCCGAGGGCGACCAGGTCCATGGCCGCGGACGGACTGTCCACAAGAGCAACGCGCTCCAGCAACTGCTCGAGGGCCGGTCGGACACTGTCCGGGCAGGTGACCACGTCTCGAGCCCAGAGCGCGGGCCCGCTCAGTGTCGGCCAGCTGGCGACATCGACCTCGACGGCGGTGGCGGCCACCAGCAGGCCAGCGCGGCCGGCGTCCCGCTCGCGCAACGACGCGACGGCCAGCCGCGCCCCCTGGGCGGAGGCAACGGCCAAGGCATCCGCCGCCCACCCCAGGGCGGCGGCAACCCCGATCTGGTGACCCGAGCTGATCTTCAGAAGCGCTGAGACCGGTCCTATCAGCGCGTGCGCGCTGTCCCCTGCCGCGACCAGCGCGGCCGCGCCGTCCTTGCGCCGCAGGCTCAGCTCGAGAGCCTCCAGCCGGGCTGCGGAGCTGGCGCGATCGCTGTCGGCGTCTCGCTGTGCCTGGCGCCACTGCGAGACCTCGGCCTCAGCCTCGGCCAGCGCTGCTGCGGCCTGCTCGTAGGCGGTGTCCAGACCTGCTTCACCTTCCTCATCCGCGGCGACGGAGGCTTCCAGAGCCGCAAACTCCTCCTCGGCCCGGGCCGCGCGGGCCCTGCTCTGCTCGACGGACTGCTGGAGCCGGCCGATCTCGGCCTCTCCGGCCTCGATCCGGCTGCGGCGTGCGCCCACCTGGCCGGCCAGCTTGGCCAGGCCCTCGCGCCGATCTGCCGCGGCCCGGACCAGACGGGTCAGCCGAGCGCTCTCGGCGGCGTACGCGACCTCGACCTCGGTGCGGAAGGGGACCGCCGCGTCCAGCGCCTCCTTGGCTAGGACGGACTCGGCGACCAGCGCCTGCTCCTGGCCACGAGCGGAGTCGGCCTGGGCACGCAGCAGCTCGGGGTCGCGGGCGCTGTTGGCGGCGCTGTCACCCTCATCCTCGGACAGCAGGCGGACTCGTTCCGCAGCCAGCGAGCCGGTCGCGCTGAGGCGCTCACGCAGCGACGACAGCGCGAACCAGCGTTCCTGGGCACGGGCCAGCAGCGGCGCGCTCCTCTGCGCCTCGAGCTCGAGGTCACCCAGACGCGAGCGAACAGCCGTCAGGGCCGCTTCGGCCTCAGCGCGGCGGGCAAGCAGGGCACTCTCGTCGGCGGCCTCCTGCTCGAAGGTGGTCATCATCGCGGACAGGTCGTCGGCAAGCAGCCGCAGCCGTGCGTCCCGTGCCTCCGCCTGGATCGTGGCCGCCCTACGCGCGGCCTCGGCCTGACGACCCAAGGGTCCGAGCTGGCGGCGAATCTCGCCGGTCAGGTCATTGACCCGGATGAGATTTGCCTCCATCGTCTCCATCTTGCGCAGCGCGCGCTCCTTGCGCTTGCGGTGCTTCAGTACCCCGGCAGCCTCCTCAATGAAGCCGC
>DAINPC010000309.1:0-2579 GCA_036743695.1 Solirubrobacteraceae bacterium
TCGCCGAAGGCCTGGCCCTCGACGCGGATGTGCGCCCACTTGCGGTCGGTCAGCCACGGCACGTAGTCCGACGGCCCGACGTGGATGTCGCCGGCCGGCAGCTCGTGGTCCATGATCGATGTGACCGCGTTCGTCTTGGAGATCTTCTTGGACTCCAACCGCTCGCGCTCGAGCATGTTGTAGAAGTCCATGTTGCCGCCGACGTTGAGCTGCGAGGTGCGCTCGATCTCCACGCCGCGGTCGGCGAACAGGCGGGCGAGCGTGCGGTGGACGATCGTGGCTCCGACCTGGGACTTGATGTCGTCGCCGACGATCGGCAGCCGTGCCTTTTTGAAGCGCTTGTCCCAGTAGTCCTCGCGGGCGATGAACACGGGTATGCAGTTGACCAGGGCGCAGCCCGCCTCGAGCACCTGCTCGACGTACCACTTGGTCGCCTGCTCGGAGCCGACGGGCAGGTAGGAGACGACCACGTCGGTGTGCGTGTCCTTGAGGATCTTCACGATGTCGGCGGTCTCGCCGGGGGCCTTGGTGATCTTCTCCTTGAGGTACTTGCCGAGGCCGTCGTGGGTCATGCCGCGATGCACGGGCACGCCGAGCTTCTTGGGAACGCCCCGCTCCCCCTTGGCGAACTTGATGGTGTTGTTCTGGCCCGCCCAGATCGCTTCGCCGAGGTCCTTGCCGACCTTGGTCGCATCGATGTCGAAGGCGGCCGTGAACTCGATGTCGCGCACGTGGTAGCCGCCGAGGTCGACGTGCATGAGACCGGGGACGCGCGCGTTCGGGTCGGCGTCGCGGTAGTAGTGGATGCCCTGGACGAAAGCCGAGGCGCAGTTGCCGACGCCGACGATCGCGACGCGCACCTTCTCAGACTGGTAGCGCTCGGCGCCGTTGTCGGAGGCCGCGCCGTTGCGACCCAGCCCGCTGGGCTGTGTGCCCCCGATCTTCGATCGGTCGCCGCTGTTTGAGTGCTCCTTGATCACGAGTGAGACGTCCTTTGTGAGGGCCGGCTGGGCGGGTGGGGATCACATCGAGGAGCCTGGAAGGCTTGCCCTGCTTCTCAGGTGTGACGGCCAGGCGGGGCGCCGAGCCGCTCCAAGAGACTACTCCGCCGGGCCTGCAAGGTCACACCGAGAGCTCGCGGCGCACGTGGCGGATGCGCTGCGCGACGGTGATCAAGCTGAGCGCGGCCAGCACGTACACGGCCGGCTCCAGCAGCTCGAAGCTGCCGAGCGAGGCGCCCCTGGCGAACACCAGGCCGATGGCGAGGATCACCACGCGCACCGGCCGAGTGGCGATCCCGACCTTGCACTCCACGCCCAGCGCCTCCGCGCGGGCGCGGGTGTAGCTGACCATCAGCGACGCCAGCACCGCCACGACCACCGCGGCGGCCGCTTCGCGGTTGCCGTGCAGGGCGAAGTAGCCTGCCACCGCCGTCAGCACCACGCCCTCCTCGACGCGGTCGAGCGTCGAGTCCAGGAACGCTCCGAACGGCGTGCCCTTGCCGGACATGCGCGAGTAGCGCCCGTCGAGGGTGTCCATGGTCGAGCCGACGATGAAGGCGATGCCGCCGAGGAAGAACAGCCGTTCCCACACGAGCACCGCGGCCACCACGTTCAGCACGAAGCCCGTGAGCGAGATCGCGTTCGGCGTGAGCCGCGACTCGATCAGCCGGTTGCGCACCAGCTCCCGCCGCTCGCCGGCCCCGATCGGCGCGCGCGCGCGCCGTGCGCCGGCGCGGTTGGCGCTGCGGCTCCTGCGGCGAGAGGAGGCGTGCTGCCTGGGCGCCATGGTCCGCTAGCTGCTCGCGGTGAGCCGGGCGGGAGCGACGCTGGAGAAGCGCCACACGCCGGGCCGCGCACGAGCGAGCCAGCTGGCCCCGTATGCGGACGCGGCGGCGGTGAGCGCCCCCAGCAGCGCGTCGAAGATGAAGTGGTTGGCGGTCACCACGATCACAAACGCCATCAGGAGCGGGTAGAGCAGCCACAGCACGCTGACGATCCGCCGGCGCGCCAGGCGCGCGAGCGGCCAGCCGATCATCAGCGCGAACGCCACGTGCATCGAGGGCACGGCCGCGTAGGGGTTGAACATGGCGCTCATGGACGCGCTGGCGTGCGAGACGTGCACGCCGGTGAAGTCCGAGACGCTGTCGATGAAGCCCCACTCGGGCATGAAGCGCGGGGGCGCCGTGGGGAACACGATGTAGCCGACGAGCGCGATCGTCATCGCGATCATGAACATGTTGCGCACGAAGTAGAAGTTGCGGTTGTGGCGCAGGTAGAGGTAGAGCAGCGCGCCGATCGTCACGGAGATCTGCGCGTTCACGTACAGCCAGCTCGCCGCCACCATCACCACGTGGCTGCCCGACGCCCAGGTCTGGATCGAGGGCTCCACGAACAGGTGCAGCGTGCGCTCCAGCGAGATCAGATCGCGCGCGTGGGCGAAGGCGGCATTGGCGTCTCCCTCGACCACCCCCCGTACCACCCGGTAGGCCACGTAGGCGGCGGCGAAGAGTGAGACCTGCCGCAGCGCATCCAGCCAACCGTGCGGCAGGACGCGCGCCTGCAGGAGACGAGCGCGGG
>DAINPC010000310.1:0-2579 GCA_036743695.1 Solirubrobacteraceae bacterium
CCGGCCAGGGCATCGAGATCCAGTGGCTGGCCACCTTCGGCAAGGGCAACGGCTACTACCTCTCCGGGCACGAAAACGGCAACCTGCGCCAGCTCGTCAGCGAAGTCATTCCGCTGGCCACGCAGCGCGCCGGGGGCATCGCGTGGGAGTACCTGTTCAACTTCGATGGCGGAACGCCACCATGGACCAGCGGCCTGTCGCAGGGAACGGGCCTGGAGGTGCTCGCCCGCGCCTACTCGCGCTTCAAAGAACCGGCCGACCTGACCGCCGCCCAGCAGGCGCTCGGCGTGTTCGAGACCGCCCCCCCGCAGGGGGTGAGGGTCAAGACGGCCGCGGGGGCGCTCTATGCCGAGTACACCTACGCGCCCAGCGACAGGATCCTCAACGGCTTCATCCAGGCGCTGGTGGGGCTCTACGAATACACGGCCATCACCAAGGACCCGCTCGGCCTGCAGCTGTTCGAAGCCGGCGACGCGGAGGCGCGCGCGGAGGTGCCCCGCTACGACACGGGCGGCTGGTCGCTGTACGACCAGTTCGGGGAATCGAGCCTCAACTACCACGAACTGCTCACAGAATTCCTGCAGCACCTCTGCGAACGCACCCGCAAAGGGCTGCCCATGACCGCGCCCGCCCCGCCGGCTGCCGCCGCCCCACCGGCGGGCACCACCACGCCGACGGCCCCGAGCTCGGGAGGCACCAGCACCGCAACCACCGCCAGCGCCACGAGCACGAGCCCTCCGACGAGCACGGCGATCGCGGCCGATGAGGTCTACTGCACGACCGCCCAGCGCTTCACCAGCGACCTGAGCACTCCGCCGGCCGTCGCGCTGCTCTCCAAGTCCTTGCGCGGCGGCACGCGGGCGGGCGTGCAGATGTCGCTGTCGAAGATCTCAACGGTGGCGATGACCGTACGGCTGGGTTCGCGCGTGGTGTGGAGCAACCGCGCCACGGTCGAACACGGCAGGCCGAAGCTGCTGTGGGTCACGCCGGCCAAGGGCGGGACCTTCTCGGTCACGCTCACGGCAACCGATCTGGCGGGCAACTTCGCCACGGCCAACGGCACGATCGTGGTCGCCCGCCACTAGCCCGGGGGTCCCGCTCCTAGACTTAGGCGCGGTGACCATCCTCCCTTCGATCTCGCGCAGCGACCGCCAGGCATGACGCCACCGATCCTAGATCGGCCAACACACGCCTGGCGCGCACTGGAGCGTGAGCAGCGCCTCGCGGCGCTGGCCTCGTGCGGACTGTTCGTATCGATGTTCCTGCCCTGGTACAGCAAGACCGACACGGTCGTGGTGCGCGAAGCGGCCAAGGCCACGCAGAGGAGCCTGAGCGCCTTCGAAGCCTTCTCCTTCGTGGAGGCCGCCGTGCTGCTCGTGAGCGCCGGGGTGCTCACGATGCTGTTCGCGCGCGCGGAGGGACGGGAGTTCCAGCTCCCGGGGGGCGACGGCACGGTCGTGATGCTCGCCGGCGGATGGGCGGCTCTGCTGATCTTCTACAGGCTGCTCGACAAGCCAGGCCTGCAGGGCAATCAACGCATCACCGCCACGGTGGGCGTCGAGTGGGGGATCTTCATCGCCCTCCTGCTCGCGCTCGGCCTCCTCTATGCCGGCCGGCGCATGCGCGTCGAGGAGGGCCCCCAGCCTCCGCTCCTCCGTGGCCGAGCCCGCCCGCGACCTGCCGACCCGCAACCCGGTGAGAGGCTCCGGAGAGACCTCTCCGACGAAGGCTTGGCCGGGGGGCGGCGGGGCGGCGGCGAGGTCCCCGGCGCGGGCGAGCAGCCCGTCGCGCCGGTTGCCGCCAGACCACGCGCCGCCGGATCGGCCCCGCCGCTGGCAGCGTCGCAGGGGCCAGCACCCCTGCCGGCGGGTCGCAGACCCGCCGCGGGGCGCCCGCGCTTTCCCCCCGCCCCGTCCGAGCAGATGTCCTTCGAGGACCCGGCGCCGGGCGCGGAGTAGCACGCGCCCGGCATTACGGGGGGGCACGTCGCTCCGGCCGGCGCCTATCATTGCGCTGAGCATGCCCGTCGCTCAACCGTCCTCGGCGCCCGACTCCGTCGCAGACGTTGCCGCGGGCCTGCGCGCGGTCGGCTACCTCCCCGGGGAGTCCACCGCGCTGGTGTCCTTCCTGGCGACCAAGCTCGGCAAGCCTGTGCTCGTGGAGGGTCCGGCCGGGGTCGGCAAGACCGAGCTGGCGAAGGCGCTGGCGAAGTATCTGGGCCGCGAGCTGGTGCGCCTGCAGTGCTACGAGGGCCTGGACGAGGCCAAGGCGCTGTACGAGTGGAACTACCGCAAGCAGCTGCTGCGCATCCAGGCGGAGGCCACGGGCACGGGCTGGGACGCCGTGCAGGAGGACATCTTCGGCGAGGAGTTCCTGCTCGCGCGCCCGCTGATGACGGCGATCGCCTCCGAGCAGCCGGTGGTGCTGCTGATCGATGAGATCGACAAGACCGACCAGGAGTTCGAGGCGATGCTGCTGGAGGTGCTCTCCGACTTCCAGATCTCGATCCCGGAGCTGGGGCGGGTGCAGGCGCGCACGCACCCGGTGGTGCTGCTCACGTCCAACAACTCGCGCGAGCT
>DAINPC010000311.1:0-2536 GCA_036743695.1 Solirubrobacteraceae bacterium
AGGCTCGACTGCGGCGCCCCGATCACCTCCTCGCGCACGATCAGCTCGACGGCCGCCCGCACGCGATCGAGTGATTCGCGCGGGTGCAGCGCCGCACCGACGCCGGCCCGCGCCCCGCGCACGACCAGGCCGGGCGAGAGCCAGAACCGGCCATTGGCGTGCTCGCCGATCTCCTCGCTGCTGCCCGGCCGCGGCTGCGAGTGCGGCGGCAGAGGCTCCGGGGACGCGTCGAGCAGGACTTGCCCGATGTCAACCGAGCCGACGCCATCTACGAGACAGTGGTGCGTCTTGGTCGCCAGCATCCAGCGCCCTTTCTCGAGCCCGTCAACCAGCGTCATCTCCCACAGCGGCCGGTGGCGGTCCAGGCGGTGCGACCAGAAGTCCCCAAGCCAATCGTGCAGCTCAGCCTCGCCGCCCGGCGCCGGCAGCGTCGCGTGATGCACGTGCGCATCGGCGTCGAACGCCTGTGCCGGCTCCCAGGTCAGCCACGTGAGCGGACCTGCATGCGTACCAGAGAGCTGCTGGGCAAAGCGCGGCAGCATCCCGATCCGCCCGCGGACGTGGTCGCGGAACTCGGCGATGTCCGGCGCCGCGTCACCGGGGAGCGGATCGAAGATGAGCGCCGCGCCGATGTGCATGTGCGCGGCCTCGTCGAACTGCTCAAGCTCGAGGAACATCGTGTCCAGCATGCTGAGCTGCTCGCCCATGGCCTCTGACTCCCATCCGCCGTGATCTTGAGGCGGACCCTAGCGCGCGAGGCACGAGGCGGCATCGGAGTCCCCCCGCGTAGCGGGTCCGTACTTCCCCACGTCCGTGAGCCCGGCGCCTGCACGTGTGCCGCCTGGTAGCTGTTGCCGGCGGATAGGTTGTGCGCATTGCTCCCGGATAGGCGGACCGATTCCTCGATGTTGCTCTCAGGATGGCCTTCGGTGGCGAAGTTGACGCTGGGCCAGGCAGCCCGCTGGCGCGCCCTGGACCGCAGCGCCCGGACAGCCATGGTGGGCATCACGGTGCTGGTCGCAGGCGCGGTCGCGGTGCGCGCCTGGCTCATGGTCGGCTACGGCCCGGCATTCCTGGGGTTCGGAGACTCCCACGAGTACGTCGTGGCGGCCACAGTCGGCGTCTTTCACGACGTCCAGAAACCCGCCGGCTACCCGATCTTCCTACAAGTCGCCCACGCGCTCAGCGACAGGCTGACATTCACCATCGTCGTACAGCACGCCCTCGGCGTGGCCACGGGTCTTCTGCTGTACAAGGCGGTGCGGGGCACGGGGGCGCCTCCCTGGGCTGGTCTCATTCCCGCGGCGATCGTGTTCTTCGGTGGTACGGGGCTGCTTCTCGAGCATTCGCTGCTCGCCGACCCGCTGTTCAGCCTTCTGCAGGCTGTCGGCGTCTATGCGGCCGTCCGCGCGCTGCGGGAGCCGAGAATACGCTGGCCGCTGCTGGCGGGCCTGGCGACCGGCATCTCATTCTGGGTCAAGACGGTGGGCCTTTCCGGCGTGATGCTTGTCCCGCTCGTTCTCCTCCTGGCCTCTGGTAGCGCCCGTCAGCGGATGCGTGCCGCAGCAACCGCAGCGGGGGTGGCTGCGGCACTGGTCTTCGGCTATGTCGCAGTGCAGGCCCAGATCACCGGATACCCGGGCTACGAGCGCCAAGGCGCATGGAACCTCTATGGCCGGGTTGCCACCTTCGTCGACTGTTCGCGCTTCACCCCACCAGCGGGCACACGGTTTCTCTGTCCCGCCGGACCGCTGTCCGACCGTCGGTCCGAGAGCTTCTACCAGTACGCGCGATCGGCGCCCGCCGTCAGCCGCTTCGGCGGCCCCGCCCGCGCGCCCGGGTATGCGAACGGCGTGCTCCAGAAGTTCAGCGTCGCGGCGATTACGCACGAGCCGCTCGCATACGCCGGCGCGATCCTCCGCGGGCTGACCGTCTACATCTCCCCGCGACCTGGTGAGGGATACACGCCCGAGAGTATCCGCGAGGCACTGCTCGACCCCACAGGCGTGAGGTCCATCGAGCCCGCGATAGCGGCCTATTACCCCCACGCCCGTGGTTACCGGGGTTCCTCGAGCGCCACCAGCTCGCTGGACTTCTATGAGAGTCACACCCGGATCCAGGGACCCCTGCTGATCGTGATGCTGCTGGCGGCTATTGCCGGCGTGCCGCTGCTGGCGGGGCGCGTGCGCGTGGCCGCCCTCCTCTTCACGCTGACGGCAATCTGTTCAGTCACGCTCGCTGAGGCCGGCAACGGCTATGACGCGCGCTACGCCTACGCCGCGTTCGGACCACTCGCCGCGGGCGCCGCCCTGGGAGCATGGGGCATCGCGACGCGCCTCAGCGACAAGCGTGGGCATGGGGACTCCCTGGACGTTCGGCATTGATCGAGTTGCGGACACGCCGGCGGAAGCGCCCTGGCGGCCGCCTTGCCGTCGGAGCCTAGAGAGCCAACGCCGTCGATTGGGACTCAGCTCTCGGCGCACACCGAGATGCTGAACGCCGCACGAAAGACCTCCCCGGGCGCCACCAGCTTCAG
>DAINPC010000312.1:0-2499 GCA_036743695.1 Solirubrobacteraceae bacterium
CAGGAACAGTGAAGTGGTTCAGCGACGACAAGGGATTCGGGTTCATCACGCCCGATGACCAGTCCAAGGACCTGTTCGTCCACCACAGCGCGATCGTCGGCGAGGGCTATCGCTCACTCGCCGAGGGCGCAAAGGTCACCTATGACTCCGAAGCCGGAGACAAGGGACCCAAGGCCGTGAACGTTCAGGCCACCTAGAGTCGCTCGCGCCTGTCGGCCCATCCGGGCTGACAGGCGCTGAACGCTCTGCGGGCGCTGGACACTCTCTGAAGGGAGCATCATGTCCCATCGACCCAGCGACCGACCCGATGGCGAGGACTCCCTCGCGATCGAGCACGAGACCGTCGATCGCATCGCCAACGCGGTCGTCACGCTCGTGCCACTTGCCCTCCTGGGCCTCGCCATCTGGCTGGCCTGGGGCGGGGCGCTGCACTGGCAGGACCTGGTGGTCCTGGCCGTCAGCTACATGCTCACGGTGGCGGGGATAACCGTTGGCTACCACCGCCTGTTCACCCACCGCAGCTTCAGGACGAGCGGTCTGCTGCGAGCGCTGTTCGCGGTGCTCGGATCGGCGGCTGTCGAGGGCCCGGTGATCGAGTGGGTATCCACCCATCGCAAGCACCATCGCTTCAGCGATCGAACCGGCGATCCCCACAGCCCCCACGCGGATTGTGGCGTCGGCTGGCGGGGTGCGCTGCGGGGTCTGTTCCATGCCCACGTCGGCTGGATGTTCCGCGGCATCGACCGCGCCAATCCCGAGCGTTACGCCAAGGATCTGCTCGCCGATCCGGTGATCCGCGCGGTCGATCGCACGTTCCCGCTGTGGGTGCTCGCCGGGCTGGCGTTCCCCTTCGGCCTCGGGCTCGCGCTGACCGGCTCTGCGATGGGCGGCTTGACCGGCCTGCTGTGGGGTGGAGCGGTCCGCATCCTGTTCCTTCACCACGCGACCTTCTCGATCAACTCGCTGTGCCACTTCTTCGGCCGGCGGCGCTTTGCCACGGGCGACGAGTCGCGCAACCTGGCCTGGCTGGCGCTGCCGACGTTCGGCGAGGCCTGGCACAACAACCACCACGCCTTCCCCACCTCCGCCCATCACGGACTCACCCGGTGGCAGTTGGACCCGGGCGGCTGGTTGATCGACGGTCTCGAGCGGCTCGGCCTGGCGTGGGATGTGGTGCGAATCACCCCCGGCGCCCAGCGGGCCAAGCTGGCGCACGGAGCCGGCCCGGCGCCGCCACCGTGCGCCTGAGATAACCCGATCGGCTCAGACGGTGCTCGGCACGCGCCGCTCGGCCTCGGGAAGGGGCGCGGGCTCGGCCACGGCCGCGGCCTCGCGGGACATGCGCGGCAGCCACTGCAGCCAGCGCGGCAGGTACCAGTTCCAGTCGCCGAGCAGCGTCATCGCCGCCGGCAGCAACACGGCCCGCACGACCGTCGCGTCGATGAGCACCGCGGCCGCCAGGCCGACCCCCATCATCTTGAAGTCGATCATGCCCAGCGTCGAGAAGATCGCGAACACCGCCACCATCACGATCGCCGCGCTCGTGACGACCCCGGCGGTCGCCTTGATCCCGGTGGCCACGGCGTCCTGCGTGCTCATGCCGCTGTCGTGGGCCTCGCGCATGCGGCTGAGGATCAGCACGTGGTAGTCCATCGACAGCCCGAAGAGGATCACGAACAGGAACAGCGGCAGCCAGTCCGTTACGCCGCCGATCGATGTGAAGCCGAGCAGGGATTCCAGGTGACCCTGCTGGAAGACCAGGACCAGCACCCCGTAGGCGGCGCCGACCGAGAGCAGGTTGAGAATGATCGCCTTGATCGGGATGACGATCGAGCGGAAGGTCACCAGCAGCAGCACGAAGGCCAGGCCGAGCACGAACGCGAAGACGATCGGGGCATGGGCCTTCATCGAGTCGTTGAAATCCTTGGACTCGGCGGTCATGCCGGTGGTGCGCACGGTGACGCCGGGGACGCGGCCGATGGTCGCAGGGATGACCTCGTGGCGCAGTTGTTCGAGCGCGCGGTTCGAGGTCGCGTCGGTGCCCTTGCCCGCGAGCGGGATTTCCACGCGGGCGGCCCGCTTCGACGCGCTGGCTTCCACGTTGATCGGCTCCCCCATCCGCCCCGTCGCCAGCGCCGCGCGCTTGAGGGCGGCGATGCCGGCGTTGACCTGCGGGCGGGTCACGTCGCGTGCGCTGACCACAACCACGGCGGGCAGCGAGCCTCCCGGGAAGGCCTTCTCCACGCGGGCGTAGACCTTCATGACCTGTAGGTCGCGCGGCAGACCCTGCACCCCGGAGTCCACCGTGTGCAGGCTGAACGCCGGGATCGCGAGCGCCACCAGCAGCGCGACGGCTGCCGCCCCGCAGAGAACAGGCCGACGAAGCACGCCGCCGACCAGCGCCGACCAGAAACGCGACTCGCCGCCCACGCGCCGCCGCGGGTGCAAGAACGGAATCCGGCCGCGGTCGACGCGGTCGCCGAGCTTCGAGAGCACCGC
>DAINPC010000313.1:0-2468 GCA_036743695.1 Solirubrobacteraceae bacterium
GCGTCGGGGATGACGTAGTAGTAGGCCCACAGTCCTTGGCGCTCCGAGTCCACGATTCCGGCGTCTCGGAGCTTCTTGAGGTGGTGGGAGAGCGTGGGCTGGGAGATGTCGAACAGAGGCACGAGCTCGCAGACGCAGACCTTGCCGGCGTGTTTGTGCAGCACGTCCACGAGCTGCAACCGGATCGGGTCGCCGAGGGCCTTTGCGATCTCGGCCATGCGCAGCGCGTGGTCGCGCTGAACATCGGGGTAGACCACGGGCTCGCAGCAGCGCTCACCGGCGGCTCGCTTCTGCTTGGGGGCCAGCTCCAGATCGACGGACATCAATCCACATATATCAATAACACTGACGTTCGTCAATGTATTATGATTCAGCCATGACCGCGAGCGAGGTGCCTCCCAGCAATCCCGAGTCCGACGAGCGAGCGATGCGGTACGTGCTGTTTGTCTGCAATCACAACGCCGGGCGCTCGCAGATCGCCCAGGCGTTCTTCGAGCGCTATGGCCCCGAGGACGTGCGCGCCGAGTCGGCCGGTACCGAGCCCGCCCGCGAGATTTGGCCCTCCGTGGTCGAGGCGATGCGCGAGATCGGCTTCGACATCGCCGGGCGCAAGCCGAAGACGCTCACGGTCGAGATGCAGCTCCACGCCGATTGGGCGATCACGATGGGCTGCGGCGATGCCTGCCCTTACGTTCCAAGCGCAGTGGAGGCATGGGACATACCCGACCCCGCCGGCAAGCCGATCGGAGAGGTGCGCGCGATCCGCGACGGAATCCGGGCGCATGTCCGCGAGCTGACCGGCGTCCGCCTTGGAGCTATCCGCACCGACCGGACAGCGCACCAGCTACGCCTTGCCCGACTGCTGCCGAAGCTTGCAGAGGAGTTCGCCGGCCGCCGTGCCCCGGAGGAGATTCGCGCGTGCGCCGACGCGGTCCTCGAGGGATTCGACGGGGCGCGCGTGCGCTCGCACGTACTGGCCCTCGCGCATCGCCAAACCCGCGAGTGCCTGCGCCGTGACACCTGCGACCTGCTCGCCAGCCGCGAAGGATCGTGAGCACCGGCCCGGACGCCGCCGAGGTCTGCGAGGCCGGGCTACCCGGCGAGCTCGCAGACGAGCTCCCGGCGGCGGCCTGACATGGCCACCGCTGCACCCTTCCGTCCCGTCTCCGAGCCAGCGGTGATCGAGCGGCTTTCCACTCTCGACCGCTTCCTGCCAGCCTGGATCATCGCGGCGATGGCCGCCGGCCTCGGCCTCGGCGCGATCATTCCGCGGCTGAACCACGCCCTCAGCTCGGTCGAGATCCTCGGGACCTCGCTACCGATCGCGATTGGCCTGCTGCTGATGATGTACCCGGTTCTCGCGCGAGTCCGCTACGAGGAGCTTGGCCGGCTGCGCGCCGAGCGCAGGCTATTCGTCTCCTCGCTGATCCTGAACTGGCTGATCGGCCCCGCGCTGATGTTCGCGCTCGCCTGGCTCCTGCTCCCCGACCAGCCGGCCTACCGCACAGGGCTGATCATCGTCGGCCTCGCCCGCTGCATCGCGATGGTCCTGATCTGGAGCGACCTCGCCTGCGCTGACCGCGAGGCGACCGCCGTGCTGGTGGCGATCAACTCGGTGTTCCAGATCGTCGCCTACAGCTTCCTCGGCTACTTCTACATCACGTTGCTGCCCACATGGCTCGGCCTTGACTCCCAGGGGTTCCACATCGGCCTGTGGCCCGTGGCGCGAACCGTGCTGATCTTCCTCGGCATCCCGCTCGCTGCCGGCTACCTCACCCGCCTCGGAGGACTGCGGGCGCGTGGCGTCCAATGGTACGAGGAGCGTTTCCTGCCGCGCATCGGGCCAATTGCGCTCTACGGACTCCTGTTCACGATCGTCGTGCTGTTCGCGCTGCAGGGCCGCCAGATCACCCACCACCCACTCGACGTGGTACGAATCGCGGCGCCCCTGCTGATCTACTTCGCAGTGATGTTCAGCGTCAGCTTCGCATGGGGACGCGGACTGCACCTGGGCTATGCGCGGACCGCAACACTCGCGTTCACCGCTGCATCCAACAACTTCGAGCTGGCGATTGCTGTCGCGATCGGCGTGTTCGGCGCAACCTCCGGGGAGGCACTCGCCGGGGTCGTCGGCCCATTGATCGAGGTACCGGTCCTCGTCGGGCTGGTCTACGTCTCGCTATGGGCGCGCCGATACTTCACCCCCGCGAGCACGGAGCAGATCCTCAGCGCGCCGACTCCCGTCCGCAAGGCATGAGGCCTGATGGCAAGCGTCCTGTTCACCCCCAGCAGGTCGAAGACCCCCGCGAGGGTGCGAAGCTCGAGCGCAGGGGCTTGCTGGATGGAGCCAACCCCGGGCTCGCCCTCGACCCCACCTCGCCCCATGGCATCCTCCAGCGACGGGTCCTCGCCGCCAGCCCTGAGCTCGGGCGGACGGGCGCTTTGCGGTGCTTTCGGGCGTCGCCCCG
>DAINPC010000314.1:0-2468 GCA_036743695.1 Solirubrobacteraceae bacterium
GTCGTGCGCGAGCTCGCGGCCGCGGGGAGCCGGGGGGCGATCGTGTGCCCCGCGGGCTTCGTCTCAGATCATCTGGAGATCCTCTATGACCTGGATGTCGAATGCCGGGCGGCGGCAGCGGACGCGGGGCTCGCCTGGCGGCGCACCAGATCCATGAACGACGACCCTGCGTTCCTGCAGGTGCTTGCCGATGTCGTGCTCGACCGCCTGAGCGCGGGCTCGCGGTGAGCGGCGAACCCCATGTCGCTGTCGTCGGCGGCGGGATCTCCGGTCTCGTCGCCGCCGATGCGCTCCTGCGCGCCGGGGGGGTGCGCGTCACGCTGCTCGAGGCCGACGGGCGTCTGGGCGGCAAGATCCGAAGCGAGTCGATCGCCGGCCAAGCCGTCGACGTCGGCGCCGAGTCGCTGTTTGCACGCTTCCCAGCAGCGGTCGAGCTCTGTGGCGAGCTTGGCCTTCGGGATAACCTGGTCGGCGCGATGGAGACGGCCACCAGCATCTGGGCACGCGGTCGTCTACGTGAGTTGCCGGCCGGCATTCTCAGCGGGCTGCCCGACGGCGTCGGGCCGGTGCTGCGCTCCGGCATCCTGTCTCCAGCGGGGCTGGCTCGCGGGGCGCTCGATCTCGTGCTGCCGGCGTCCCGCGCCGAGGGCGACGGCACGGTTGGCGAGCTCGTGCGGCGCCGGCTCGGACGATCCGCTCTCGACCGGCTCGTCGATCCGCTGCTGGGCACGATCTATGCGGCCGACAGCGAGCAGCTGAGCCTGCGCGCGACCGCGCCGCAGCTCGACGCGCTCGCGCGGGAGCACCGCAGCCTGATCCGCGGCCTGCGTGCCGCCAAGCCGCCGGCCCCGCGGGCCGGGCCGATGTTCGTGACCCTGCCGGGCGGCCTGGAGCGGATCGTCGTGCGGCTGCGCGAGCGCCTGTTGAACGCAGATGTCCGTTGCGACTCACCCGTGCGGCTGATCGAGCACGGACAGGACGGCCGCTACCGGCTCGAGCTCGCGGGCGGGGAGTCGCTGCTCGCCGACGGAGTGGTCCTCGCCGCGCCCGCCGATCAGGCGGGTCGTATGCTGAGCGCCGTCAGTCCGGTCGCCGCGGGGGAGCTCGACGCCATCCGCTACGTCCCGACGGTGGTCGTCGCGCTCAGATACCCCGCCGCGGCGGCTGCCTCGCGGCCGCGCGGCGCCGGCTTTCTCGTTCCCCGAGGCGAGCGGCGCCTGCTGGGCGCATGCACCTTGCTGTCGGCCAAGTGGTCGCACTTCGCAGCCACCGGTGAGCTGTGGCTGCGCTGCTCGATCGGTCGAGCGAGCGCGACGAGTGCACTCGCCCTGGACGACGATGTGCTCGTGGCGCGTCTTGCCGATGAGCTGCGCGAAGCGATGGGGCTGGAGGGCATGCCGCTGAGCTCGCATGTCACGCGCTGGGAGAGAGCGCTGCCGCTGTATGAGCCCGGACACCTCGATCGTGTCGCCCGCGTCGAAGAGGAGCTCGCACGCCTCCCGGGCGTGGCGCTCGCCGGCGCGGCCTATGGCGGCATCGGCGTGCCGTCCTGCATCACACGGGGACGGACGGCCGCCGAGCAGGTGCTCGCCGCGCTTTGCCGCGACGAATCGCGTAGCGTCGGAGATCGAGTCCCGGCACCCTGATGTGGTGTCACTGTCGGCAAAGCTGCTCAGTTGCGTGAGGCGAGGCTGGCTCGCGACCTGGGCGGCGGCGATGGCTCTGCTCGGATGGGGCCTGATGACGCTCGGTGCGTTTGTGCGTGCCTCCGAATCCGGGCTTGGCTGCCCCGATTGGCCTTCGTGCCACGGCCAGCTGGTCGTGGGTGGTCACCACGCCACGATCGAGGAGCTCCACCGTTGGCTCGCAGCGATGCTCACCATCGGGATCATCGGGTTGGCCGTGGCGGTGTTCCGCTCCCACCGCAACGAGCGTCGGCTCACTCGGCCGATGATCTGGGTTCTCGCGCTGCTCGGGCTCCAGGTTGCCCTGGGCGGCGTGACAGTGGTGCTGAACAACGTCTCCTGGACGGTCGTAGTCCACTACGGTGCGGCAGCGCTGCTGGTGGCGTCGATCACGCTCCTCGCCGTGCGGCTCGCCTCCCCGAGCGCTGAGCCTGCGCCGCGCGACTCGTTCTCACGACTCATCGGATGGTTCGTTGTGCTCAGCTTCGGCCTTCTGCTGGCAGGCTCGACCGTGGCCAACACGGACTCCCACACCTCATGCGGCCGCGGGTTCCCGCTGTGCAACGAATCTCTCTTCCCGGCCCTCAACCACCACGTCGTCATCAACCTGACTCACCGTATTTGGGCGCCGGTGATGCTCGTGTTCGCCCTGTGGGCGGTGTCCCGCAGTCGCCGCGATCGGGCGGACTCGCCAGCCATCGTGCGGGCTGCGACGACAGTGGCCACCCTCTTCTTCATCGAGGCGGCCATCGGCATCGACGTCGTCGTGTTCGGCCAGAACAG
>DAINPC010000315.1:0-2466 GCA_036743695.1 Solirubrobacteraceae bacterium
GACATCGAGTGGGTGGCGGTCAACGACCTGACCGACTCCAGGACGCTGGCGCACCTGCTCAAGTACGACTCGATCCTGGGTCCCTACCCGGGAACGGTCGAGGATCACGGCGGGGCGCTGGTGGTCGACGGCAGCGAGCTGAAGGTGCTCGCCGAGCGTGATCCCGGGGCACTGCCATGGGGAGAGCTGGGGGTCGATGTCGTGATCGAGTCGACCGGGCTGTTCCACGACCGCGACAGCGCCGCGAAGCACCTCGCCCAGGGCGCCAAGAAGGTGATCATCTCCGCGCCGGCCACCGACCCGGATGCCACGGTGGTGCTGGGGGTCAACTTCGACGAGGTCTACGACCGCGACGCGCATGACGTGATCTCCAACGCCTCCTGCACGACCAACTGCCTGGCGCCGGTCGCCAAGGTCATCAACGACACCGTCGGGATCAAGCACGGTCTGATGACCACCATCCACGCCTACACGGCCGACCAGCGGCTGCAGGATCTGCCGCACAAAGACCTGCGCCGCGCCCGCGCCGCCGCGATCAACCTGATCCCCGCGTCCACCGGCGCGGCCAAGGCGATCGGCCTGGTGATCCCGGAGCTGAAGGGCAAGCTGCACGGCTTCGCCGTGCGCGCGCCCGTGCCCACCGGCTCGGTGGTGGATCTGACCGTCGAGACTCCCCGCGAGACGAGCGTGGAGGAGGTCAACGCGGCGCTGAAGGCCGCTGCCGCCAGCGGGCCGTTGGAGGGGATCATGCAGTTCACCGAAGACCCCATCGTCTCCAGCGACATCGTCTCCTCGCCGTTCTCATCGATCGTGGACTCGCAGCTGACCGCTGTGGTGGACGGCACGATGCTGAAGGTGGTCGCCTGGTACGACAACGAGTGGGGCTACTCCAACCGCCTGGTGGACCTGGTGCAGAGGGTTCTGTGATCTCTGCGCCGCGGCTGGCCAGGCGGACAGGCTGTCTGCCGGAGGGATATCGTGGAGGAGCACGATGAGAGGGGGAAGGGTCGATGAGGAGCATTGACGACCTGGACGTGCACGGCAAGCGCGTGCTCGTGAGGGTCGACTTCAACGTGCCCCTGGGCACCGACGCGGACGGTCGGCCGCTCGTTGCCGACGACACGCGCATCACCGCGGCGCTGGTGACGATCGAAGAGCTGCGCGCCCGCGGTGCCAGGCTGGTGCTGGCCTCTCATCTGGGGCGCCCCGAAGGGCGCCCCGATCCGGCGCTGTCGCTGGCGCCCGTCGCGCAGCGCCTGCGCGAGCTGACCGGCGCCGAGGTGGCGCTTGCGCCGGCGGTCGTCGGCGATCAGGTCAGGGCCCTCACGGAGGAGCTCGGCGAAGGCGAGATCCTGGTGCTGGAGAACGTGCGCTTCGAGGCGGGCGAGAAGCGCAACGACCCCGAGCTCGCCAGCTCCCTGGCGGAGCTGGCGGATCTCTACGTCAACGACGCCTTCGGCGTGGCCCACCGCGCCCACGCCAGCACCGAGGGCGTCGCGCACCTGCTGCCCTGCGCGGCGGGACGGCTGCTGGAACGCGAGGTCAGGACGCTGAGCGGCATCCTCGAGAACCCCGCCCACCCGCTGGTGGCGATCGTCGGCGGCGCCAAGGTGGCGGACAAGATCGCGGTGATCGACCGCTTCCTGGAGCTGGCCGAGGTGGTGATCATCGGCGGAGCGATGTGCTTCCCGTTCCTGTGCGCCCAGGGGCACGCGGTCGGCGACTCGCTGTGCGAGGAGGAGGACACGGAGCACGCCCGCCGCGCGCTCGCCCAGGCGGCGCAGCCGGGCAACGCCCGGATCGAGCTGCCCGTGGACCTGGTGATCGGCGAGCGGCTGGCCGAGAACGCCGCCCATCGGGTGCTCGACGGCGTGGAGGTGCCGAAGGGCTGGATGGGCCTGGACATAGGTCCGGCCACCGCCGAGCGCTACGCCCATGAGATCGAGCAGGCGGGCACGGTCTTCTGGAACGGCCCGATGGGCGCCTTCGAGGTCGAGCCGTTCGCGGCCGGGACGCGCGCTGTGGCCGAAGCGGTCGCCCGGGCCAAGGGCCTGACGGTGGTGGGGGGCGGCGACTCGGCGGCCGCGCTCGCGCGCTTCGGGCTGGAGGACGCGGTCGACCATCTCTCCACCGGCGGCGGCGCCACGCTCGCCCTGGTCGAGGGCAGGGCGCTCCCGGGCGTCCAGGCGCTGGAAGGCGCGGGGGTCAGCTCCTGATGGGCCGCACGCCGCTGATCGCGGGCAACTGGAAGATGTACAAGACCGAGGAGCAGGCCGAGGACTACATCCAGGCGCTGCTCCCGCGCGTGTCGGTGAGCGACGGCGTGGACGTGGCGATCTGCGTCCCGTTCACCGACCTGCGGGCGATGATCGACAGCGCCCGGGGCTCGCGCGTGGAGGTCTATGCGCAGAACATGCACCACGAGCCCGAGGGCGCGTTCACGGGCGAGATCTCCGCGGCGATGCT
>DAINPC010000316.1:0-2453 GCA_036743695.1 Solirubrobacteraceae bacterium
GCAGGCTGCGCCCGAAGCGTCCGAGCAGATCGTCGTAGCGCCCGCCGCCGCCGATGGGGGCGCCGAGCGCGGGGTCATAGACGTCGAACACGGCGCCGGTGTAGTAGCCGATGTTGCGGATCAGGCCGAGGTCGAAGATGATCCGCTCGGCGACCGCGGGCTCGAGCAGCTCGTGGACGTTGCGAAGGCCCGTGACGGCCTCGTCGGCCAGGTCGGGGGTGTCGCCCAGGATCTCCGGGCCGCCGCGACGCTGGGGGACCCCCAGCAGCAGCTCCGCCGCCTCGCCCGAGACACCCGATTCGGCCAGCGCCTGATCGAGGCCGACGAAGTCCCGGAGCACGAGCGCTTCCAGCAGCCGCGTGCGCGCGGCCTCGGGCACCCGCAGGCTGGACATCAGCGCGGGGAACAGCGAGGCGTCGCCCAGGCCGATGCGGTAGTCCTTCAGGCCGGTGGCGTCCAGCGCGTGGCAGAGCACCGTCAGTGCCTCGGCCGTCCCCTGCGGCGCGGGCGAGCCGACCAGCTCGATCCCTGCCTGCAGCAGCTCGCGCGGCTGCCCGCGCTGGGGGCGCACGCCGCGGTAGCAGTGGGCGAAGTAGCAGAAGCGCAGGGGCGGCTCGCTGGATGCATAGCGGGTGGCGATCACGCGCGCGATCGGCACGGTCATGTCCGAGCGCAGCACCAGCACGGCGCCGGACTCGTCGAAGACGCGGTAGGCGGGCCGGGCTTCGGCCATGTCCGCGCGCGCGAGCACCGACTCGTACTCCAGCGCCGGCGTGTAGACCTCGCCGTAGCCGTGGCGCTCGAAGACGCCCCGCAGGGTGTCGGTGATGGCGCGCACCTCGCGCGTCTCGTCTGGCAGCACGTCGCGCGTGCCGCTGGGAATCGGGTGGATCATGAGGACCCGCGCAGGTTACGCGTGAACGGGCTCTATGGCCACGCGCTCGATGCGTGCGCCGAGGTCGCGCAGGCGCTCGTCGATGCGCTCGTAGCCACGGTCGATCTGGCGGATGTTGCCGATCTCACTGCGACCCTCCGCGCACAGGGCCGCGAGCAGCATGGCCATGCCGGCGCGGATGTCGGGCGACTCCACGCGCTCGCCGCGCAGGCGCCGCGGGCCCGTGACGATCGCCCGATGCGGGTCGCACATGACGATGTCCGCGCCCATCAGGATCAGCTTGTCGGTGAAGATCAGGCGGTTCTCGAACATCCACTCGTGCACCAGGATCGAGCCCTCCGCCTGGGTCGCCAGGGCGACGGCGATCGAGGTCAGATCGGCGGGAAAGGCCGGCCACGGGCCGTCCTGGATCTTGCTCTTGTATTCGCCCACGTCCGCCTGCGCGACCAGCCTCTGCCCGCCGGGCACGATCACGTCGTTGCCGTCCAGCTCGGAGTGCAGGCCGACGCGCTCGAGCACCAGTCGGATCATGCGCAGGTCCCCGGGCACCGTGTCCTTGATGCGCAGCTCGCCGCCCGTGACCCCCGCGAGCGCCATGAAGCTGCCGATCTCGATGTGGTCGGGGGCGAGGCGGTGCTCGCAGCCGTGCAGCCGCTCGGCGCCGTTGACGGAGATCACGTTGGAGCCGATTCCGTGGATGTCCGCGCCCATCTTCACCAGCATCCGCGCCAGGTCCTGGACGTGCGGCTCGCAGGCCGCGTTGCCGATCACGGTCGTGCCCGGCGTCAGCGCTGCGGCCATCAACGCGTTCTCGGTGGCCATCACGGACGGCTCGTCCATGAACACGTCCGTCGGCCGCAGGCCGTTGGGCGCGCTGAGCACGATCTCGCGTCCGCACTCGGCCACAGCGCCCATCGCGCGGAAGGCGTCGAGATGCGGGTCCAGGCGTCGCCGGCCGATCACGTCGCCGCCGGGCGGCGGCATCACAGCGCGGTGGAAGCGGGCCAGCAGCGGGCCGGCCAGCAGGAAGGACGCGCGAATCAGCTCCGCCAGATCGCGCTCGATCTCGACCTCGTGCACCGCCGCTGCGCACAGCGCCAGCTCGTTGGGCCCGCGCCAGCTGACGTCCACGCCGATCGCGCGCAGTATCTCCAGCATCGCCTCCACGTCGCGGATGCGGGGCACGTTGCGCACGAGAACCTCGTCCTCGGTGAGGACGCACGACGCGAGGATCGGAAGCGCCGCGTTCTTGTTCCCGGCCGGAACCATCGTGCCGGACAGCGGTACGCCGCCTTCGATGACGAACTTCTCCATGAGCTGTGCACGTCGCCGTCGGCCCCACGGCGGGGCGTTCGCATCGCGCTTGGCAAGCGTAACAGCCATCTGCCCAGTCAAGTTCGCGCCGCACGCGCACTACCCTCCCCGGTCGCTGCAGACGTTCGCGACCGTCGCTGCGGCCGACCGTCCGAGACACCCCTTCCTGCAATCTTCCTTGCACGCCGACCGGCCCGAAAACGGCTCTGCAATGCGAGTTTGAGGCATGACATCGGATACGTAC
>DAINPC010000317.1:0-2442 GCA_036743695.1 Solirubrobacteraceae bacterium
CCAGGGCGATCCCATCGGCGATGCAGTGGTGCATGCGCACGATCACCGCACACCCTGGCACGGGCCCGTCGATCAGGTACATGTCCCACAGGGGCTTGCCGCGGTCCAGGGGGATCGACGCGAGGTCGCCGGCGAGCTGCTTCAGCGCCGCCTCGTCGCCCGGGGCGGGCAGCCCGCGGCGATGCATGTGCCGTGCGAGGTCGAAGTCCTCGTCGTCGACCCAGCCGGCCGCCGACAGCGGCAGCCGGCCCTCGGCGACGCGCTGGCGAAAGCGCGGGTAGGCCTCGACCAGACGCTGGCGCACGACCTCCGTCAGGCGCTCCCAGTCGAGCTGCTCGTCGAACAGCAGCACCGAGTTGATCACCATCAGGTTCGTCGGGCGGTCCATGTGCAGCCATGCCGCGTCGGCGCTCGAGAGGTGTTGGGAGGACGCTGCGCTCACGGGACGATCCTCACCTCGGCTCGGCGTAGAGCGCGTCGAAGAAGTCGGCGTAGCGCTCGTAGACGACCGCGCGCTTGACCTTGAGCGTGGGCGTGAGCTCGCCGGCGGCCTGCGTGAGATCGTGGTCGAGCACGTTGAACCTCTTCACCTGCTCGATCCGGGCAAACCGCGCGTTGGCCGTGTCGATGTCGGCCTGAAGCAACGCATGCACGCGCTCGTCGCGTGCCATGCTCGCGCGCTCGGCGGGGATGCCCAGCTGCTCGGCCAGCCTCGGAGCCTCGTCGGGGTCGAGCGTGATCAGGCAGACGAGGTACGGGCGTCGATCTCCGTAGACGACCGCGTCGGCGATCCAGCGTGTCTCCCGCAGGGCGTTCTCGATGTTCACCGGGGTGATGTTCTTGCCGCTGGAGGTGATGATCAGGTCCTTCTTGCGACCGGTGAGGGCCAGGTAGCCCTCCGGCGAGAGCGACCCGTTGTCACCAGTCTGCAGCCAGCCGTCGGCGAACGTCGCGGCGGTCGCCTCCGGGTCGCGGTGGTAGCCGGCGAAGACTTGCGGGCCGCGGAGCAGGACCTCGTTCTCCTCGGTGACCATCACTTCGCTGTCCGGCAGCGCGCGGCCGACCGTCCCGAAGCGTGGCGCGCTCGGCGGGTTCAGCGTCGCGGTCGCGCAGCTCTCGGTCATGCCGTAGCCCTCCAGCACGAGCACGCCGCACGCATCGAAGAACTCGAGCAGCTCGTGGTCGATCGGGGCGGCGCCGACGAGCGCGAACTGCAGGCGGGGGCCGAACAGCGCGCGGACCTTCGCGAGGCCGATGCCGTCGGCCACGCGCAGGCGGGCGGCGGACAGCGGGCCGAGGGTCTTGCCAGCCCGCTCGGCGGTGCGCGCGCGGCGACCGACCTCGAGCGCCCACGCGAAGAGCAGGCGGGCGTGCGGGCCGCGGCTCTCGACGGCGCTGATGACACCGGTGTGCATCTTCTCGTAGATCCGGGGCACGGCGACGAAGTGGGTGGGCTCGGCCTCCACGACCTCCTCGAGGATCCGCTTGGCCTGCCCGCGCCAGTACACGAGCGTGCCGCCGACATCGATCACGACCATCTGGGCGATCCGGGCGAGTACGTGTGCGAGCGGCAGGAACATGTAGATCACCGGCTGGATGTCGTCGAGCTCGAGCTGCCCGCGGTACATCGCCGTAGCCGAGAGGAAGTTGGCGTGCGTGAGCATGCAGCCCTTTGGCGGCCCGGTCGTCCCGGAGGTGTAGACGAGCGTCGCGACGTCGCCCGGCTCGACCGCGCGTACCCGCCGCTCGACCTCCTCGGCGTCGACCGACCGGCCCGCAGCGCGAAGCTGCTCCATGGGCATTGCGCCGGGTGCGTCGCCCTCGATCACGATCACGTGCTCCAGGCGCGGGCACGCCGCGGCGATCCGCGCGACCTTGGCGACCTGTGCGGCGTCCTCGCAGAAGAGCAGTCGCGCTTCGGAGTGAGCGAGCACGTGGCGGCACTCCTCGGGTGAGTTGGTGTGGTAGATCGGTGCCACGACCGCGCCCGCGCACAGCGCGCCGGCCTCGCAGAGCGTCCACTCCGCGCGCGTCGAGCCGAGGATCGCGACCACGTCCCCGGCTTCGATGCCCATCGCGATCAGGCCGAGGGCGATCGCGCGGGCGCGCTCGCCGAGCTCCCGGTAGGTGATCGACTCGAAGCGCTCGTCGACCGGGTGGCGCAACGCGACGTCCTCTCCACGCTCGGACGCGGAGAGGATCATGCGTCCGAGCGTGGTGGCGCCGGTGATACGCTCGGCGATCGGGGGGAGGGCGCTGGTGCTGGCCACGGCCGCGCTAGCTCACTTGCTGCATTTCGAGGGGCTCGTGATCGCGAGCGCAGCTCCGCCCCAGGCGGGCAGCGCCGCCTTCGGGCGGTCGATCGAGAGTCGGACCAGGCGGATCATCCGAGTGCAACGTAGGCCGCGCCCGACCCCTGGCGCATCGGTGCCCAGCCCCCAC
>DAINPC010000318.1:0-2402 GCA_036743695.1 Solirubrobacteraceae bacterium
GACGCCTCGGTGATGGTCATCGACATGGCGGGGATGGTGATCAGCTGGAACAGCGGCGCGGAGGCCCTCTACGGCTGGAGCAGCGAGGAGGCCGTCGGTCGCAACGCCAGGGAGCTGGTCGTCCCCGAGGACGCCCAGGCGGCCGAACGGCTGCTCCTCGAGCTGCGCCGCGACGGTCGCTGGGACGGCGAGATCCTCGTGCGCCGCAAGGACGGTTCCACGTTCACCGCCTACGTCCGCAACCGCCTCATCCTCGACGAGGACGGGAATCCCTCGGCGATCGTCGGCGTGGCGGTCGACATCTCCGCCCGCGTCGCCGCGGAGACCGAGCTGTTGCAGTCGCGCAACTACGCCCAGGCGGTAACCGAGTGCATCGGCGAGGGCCTCTTCACCGTCGACGTCGACGGTCGGGTCACCTACATCAACCGGACCGCCGAGACCCTGCTCGGCTGGCGCGAGGGAGAGCTTCACGGACAGGTCATCGACGACGTCATCCACCCCTCGCGGCCCGACGGCGCGGCGCGGCCCTTCCAGGAGCGCACGATCGCTCGCGCCCTCAGCCAGGAGGCAACCGTCCGCGTCGAGGATGACCTGTTCGTGGTGCGCAGCGGCCGCGAGCTTCCGGTGGCCTACACGGCCGCCCCGTTCCGCACCGACGATGGCCTGCAGGGGTGCGTTGTCATATTCCAGGACATCTCCGAGCGCAAGCGCCGGGATGGGGAGCACCGGCGCGACGTGGCGACACTCGCCACCATCAACCGCGTCGAGGACGCGCTCGCGGATGACCGCTTCGTGCTCTACGCGCAGCCGATCGTGGACCTGCGGACCGGCGAGACCGTCCAGCAGGAGCTCCTCCTGCGCATGCGTGAGCCTGACGGGCGGATCGTGGCGCCCGGTGACTTCCTGCCCGTGGCCGAGCAGTACGCCCTGATCGGCGAGATCGACTGGTGGGTGATCAAGCAGGCCACGCAGATCGCCGGGGCCGGGTGTCCCGTCGAGTTGAACATATCCGCGCGCTCGGTCGGGGACCTCGACGTCCTCGAACACATCGAGCGGTGCATCGAGCAGTGCGAGGTCCGGCCGGGGATGCTCGTCTTCGAGATCACCGAGACCGCCATCATCGAGGACGAGCCGGCCGCCCGGACGTTCGCCGAGCGCCTGCACGCCCTCGGCTGCAAGGTCGCGCTGGACGATTTCGGCACCGGCTACGGCACCCTGACCTATCTGAAGCAGATCCCCGTCGACTACCTCAAGCTCGACATCGAGTTCGTCCGCGATCTCGCCACCAACAGCGCCAGCCGACACGTCGTCCAGGCCGTGGTCGCCCTCGCTCAGGACTTCCAAGTCCAGACGGTCGCCGAGGGCGTGGAGGATGCCGAGGCGCTGGAGCTGCTCTGCCGGCTCGGCGTCGACTTCGCCCAGGGCCATCACATCGCCCGCCCCAAGCCCTTCGCCGAGCGGCCGGGCGACCAGGATCATCCCGTGAGGATCCACACGCGTGCCTACAGGCGCCCCGAGCCGCGGCGCCCGCCCCCCCGGCCCCTGACGGCGGCCGCCGGGCGTCGCCGCGCGTAGGCGCCGCGCGCAGCTGCAGCCTCAACGGGTGGCTCACACCCCACCGACCTCCGCAACCAACGGAGCATGGTCCGAGGGCTTCTGCCCCTTGCGGTAGTCCCGCGCGATCCCGCACTCGCCCAGCCCTTCCACCAGCGGCTCGCCGAGCAGTATGTAATCGATCCGAAGCCCCATGCCGCGATGAAAGTGGCCCTGGCGGTAGTCCCACCACGTGAACTGGGTCTCCTCGGGGTGCACGTGGCGGTAGGCGTCCACCAAGCCCCCCTCGCTCAGCACGCGCTCCAGCCGCGTGCGCTCCTCGGGGGTCACATGAGTGGCCCCCGCGAAGGCAGCCGGGTCATACACGTCGCGGTCCTCGCGCGCCACGTTGAAGTCGCCCGCCACCACGAACGGCGAACCCCGCTCCGCGGCCGCGCGGGCGGCTAGCGCATCCAGGAAGGCGAGCTTCTCGGCGAACCACTCGCTGCCGACCTCGCGCCCGTTGGTCACGTAGGCACTCGCCACGCGCATCCCCGCGACCGTGGCCTCGATCCAGCGCGCCTCCTCGGCCCGCCTCTCGCCCGGGAGACCCGCGACGGCGTCGCCCAGCCCGAGCCCCCGGCGCGCGAGAATCGCCACGCCCGCCCAGCGCCCGGCGCCGTGGTGGACCTCGTCGTAGCCGGCCGCCGCCAGCTCGTCGCTCGGAAACGCCGTGTCGTCGCACTTGGTCTCCTGCAGCAGAACGACGTCCGGAGCGTGCTCCGCCAGGAACTCGAGCACGCGTGGCAGACGTGCGCCGAGCGAGTTGACGTTCCAGGTCGCCAGCTTCATCGGGCGCGAACGCTACC
>DAINPC010000319.1:0-2394 GCA_036743695.1 Solirubrobacteraceae bacterium
CGAAGGTGACGGTGAACTCGTAGTCGGAGTGGCTGACGTTGGCGAAGTTCGCGTACACGCCCCCCATGATCTCGGGGGAGAGGTGGATGTTTATGTGGCGCTCGGCGCCTGAGTCTTGATCGTTCACGTAGCTAGTATCGCAAGCCCCGACCACGGACCCATGACAGAGTTTCCCACCGACGATGCGAACGGCGCCCCGAGCGTCCGCGCGGACGCTCCCGCGACGCCGCTGGACGGCCTTCGCCGGGCGGTTCTGGACGCCGCGGCAGAGCTCTCCTGCGAGGGCATCCCGGAGGGCTCCGACGCGCCAGGCGACGGTGCGCGGGGGTCCGCGGGCACGGGAGCCTCGGCAAGGGGCGAGGGCAGGGCGTCGATCACGCTGGAACGCCCGCGGCGCGCGCAGTTTGGCGACTACTCCACCAACGCCGCCCTGCTGCTGGCTCCGGGCCTGGGAGCGCCTCCACGCGAGGTGGCCGAGCGCCTGGGGAGCGCGCTGCAGGCCCGGCTGGGATCGAGCCTGGAGCGCTTCGAGGTCGCTGGCCCGGGCTTCCTGAACCTGTTCCTGGCGGACGCCTGGCTGGCTGGTGCGCTGGCGCAGGCGCTCGCGGCGGGCGATGCGTTCGGCGCGGGTGAGGCCCGCACGTCGGAGCGCGTGCTGGTGGAATTCGTCTCGGCCAACCCCACCGGTCCGATGCACGTGGGCCATGCTCGCAACGCCGCCTACGGCGACGCGCTCGCGCGCATGCTGGCCCTGCACGGCCACCGCGTGGAGCGCGAGTTCTACGTCAACGACGCCGGCTCGCAGGTGCGCAAGCTCGGCGAGTCGATCCAGGCGCTGGCGCGCGGCGAGCAGGTCTCGGAGGATGGCTACAAGGGCGACTATGTGGTCGAGCTGTCGGCCAAGCTTGCCAACGCCGGCAACGCGGATCCTGTCGAGCTGGGTCGCGCGGCGGTGGCGATCATGGTGGGCGACATCCAGGTCTCGCTGAAGACCTTCCGCGTGGAGGCGTTCGACGACTGGTTCTTCGAGAGCGCGCTGCATGCGGGCGATCCGAGCCCGGTGGCGCACACGCTGGCGATCCTGGCCGAACAGGGGCACACCTACAGCCAGGAGGGTGCGCTGTGGCTACGCACGACGGACTTCGGCGACGACAAGGACCGCGTGCTGGTGCGCTCCAACGGCGAGCACACATACTTCGCCTCGGACATCGCCTACCACCAGGACAAGCGCGAGCGCGGCTTCCAGCGCCAGATCGACGTGTGGGGCGCCGACCACCACGGCTACGTGCTGCGGATGAAGGCCGCCTATGAGGCGCTCGGCGGCGACCCGGGTGAGCTGGAGCTGCTGATCATGCAGCTGGTGCATCTGGTGCGCTCGGGCGAGCGGGCGCAGATGTCCAAGCGCGCGGGCGAATTCGTGACGCTCGACGAGCTCGTGGGCGAGATCGGCGTGGACGCCGCGCGCTGGTATCTGCTGGCGCGCTCGCACGACACCACGCTCGACCTCGACCTGGACCTCGCGCGCGAGCAGTCCAGCGAGAACCCCGTCTACTACGTCCAGTACGCGCACGCGCGAATCGCCTCGATGCTGGCCCGGGCGGGCGCCGAGCGGGTGCGCATGGCGACGGCCGCAGTCGTGGGCCCTGCCCGCGAGCCGCTGCACGAGTCCGAGCGCGCGCTGATCGAGCAGCTGCTGGCGTTCCCCGGCGAGCTGGCCGAGGCGGTGGAGCGCCGTGCGCCGCATCGGATCGCCGCCTACGCGCTGGAGCTCGCGCAGGGCTTCACGGCCTTCTACCGCGACTGTCGGGTCCTGGGCGCGGAGCCGGAGACGGTGGAGTCGCTGCGGATCGCGCTGTGCGAGGCCAGCAGGCGCACGATCGCGTGCTGCCTGACCCTGCTGGGCGTCAGCGCGCCCGCTGAGATGTAGCGCGGCCGCTCAGTCCACGCGCGGGGCGGGCTCAGTCGAATCGAGCGAGATCCGCGTCGAGCCTGGCGGCGTCGGTGGCGGCGAGCGGCGCCGCGGATGTCCCGCCGCCGGCGTCCGCGCGGGCGCGACGGCGCCAGCGCGGCAGCAGCAGGACGAGCAGCACGAGCAGCGCGAGCACCACGGCCAGCGGGACCAGGTAGGCGGACAGGTCGAAGCCGTGGGTGCTCGGCAGTCCGAGCACGGCCGGGCCATACTGGCCGACCAGGGCCTGCTTGATCTGGGCTTCGCTGTGGCCTTCGTCGATCAGGCCCTGGATGAACGCCCGCTCGCGGTCCGCCTGCGGCGATTGTGCGACGTTCAGGGGGATCTTGCAGGTCACGCACATCACCTGGCGCTCGATCACGGGCAGCGAGGTGCGGGCCTGTGCGGCGTGTGCGGTGGCGGCCGGGGCGGCGATGGCCCAGGCG
>DAINPC010000320.1:0-2393 GCA_036743695.1 Solirubrobacteraceae bacterium
CGCTGCGCTCCCAGAGGCGTTCGGCGAGCGTGTCGTCCTGGGCCTGGGCGCTGGGGGCCAGCACCTTCTCGTCCTGGACATACTCGCCGGTGAGGGCGGCGGCCTGTTCGGACAGCGCGAGCCAGACCAGTGAGCGGGCGCCGCGCTGCGGCGAGCGGAAGAAGGGTGCGCCGAGTGTGGTGAGAGCCTTCCAGATCCCGTTCTCGTTCTTGCCGAAGCCGGTGCGCACGACGCCGGGGTGGAAGCAGTTGGCGTGCAGCTCCGGCGCGCGCTTGGCCAGCTCGCGCGTAAAGAGGATGTTGCAGAGCTTCGAGGTGCCGTACACGCGCATGGCGGCGTAGGACTTCTCGGACTGCAGGTCCTCGAGATCCAGGCGTCCGGACTTGTGCGCGTCGGACGCGGTGGTCACGACGCGGCCGCCGGCCAGGTGATCGCGCAGCAGGTTGGTGAGCAGGAACGGCGCGAGATGGTTCAATGCGAAGGTCTGCTCGAAGCCCTCCGAGGTCTCCCTGCGCGAGGCGAACAGCGCCCCGGCATTGTTGGCCAGGACATCGATGTGCTCGTAGCGTCCCAGGACCTCGTCGGCCAGCGCTCGGACCTCGACCATCAGCGTCAGGTCGGCGACGTGCTCGTGGACCGGCGCGTTCCCGCCGGCCGCCTTGGCTTCCTGCGCAACCGCCTTGACGCGCTCGGCCTCGCGGCCCACGAGTGCGACCTCGACCCCTTCTCGGGCGATCTCGATCGCGGCGGCGCGGCCGATGCCGCGAGTAGCCCCCGTAAGCAGGACGAAGGTCACGTCGCGAACTCTACAACGGCCTGACGAGCGGCGACGTGGGGTAAAGCGAGCTCACAGGGGAGAGGGACCAGCCGACCATTTGCCCGAAGGTCGAACCACCCCGGTCCCCGGTCAGGGGACCGGGGGTTCGGCTTCGGCGGGGAGTCGAGTGCGGGTAGCTCGACTGCTCGAGGCGCTGATGGGCGTCCGCATCGTGAGCTACACGCTGAGGACGGAGAGCTCCTGGAAGATCACGACCGCAAACGGCCGTCACGTCGCGCGGAAGCGGAAGGCTCCGATCAGGGTTTCGCCCTCGGCGCAGGCCGCCAGGTGCTGTTCCTGTTCGCACGTGCTCGAGGGGTTGACGGAGAGCTCGTAGATCGTCCCCGAGTAGGCGCCCGCACACCAGCGCGCGTGCCGATACGGAGCGCGCACGCGCACGCGCACCAGTTGGCCCTTGCGAAGCCCGCGGCCGGATGACGTGTACACGCTCAGGTCGCCCGCGCAAGCCGAGCGCGACGGCCCCTTCACGCCCATTTCATAGGTCTCGTTGAACGGATCGATCGTCGTGTCGATCGGCGCCCTGAACGAGATCGTGAACGTCGTCCGTGAGCCGCCGTGGTCGGGCGAGACCTGGATCCGCGTCAGCGCTACAGCCGAGCCGGGTAGCACCGCCAGCGCACCGGCCAGGACCGGAGCGATCCTCAGCGCCATCCGTGTGGCGCTTGGAAGTGGCATCCCGCCATCCTACGTCCGCGACCGGTCGACCGAGCCGGGCTCCCCGTCGACGTCATGGAACCTGTACCGGCCCGGCGAAGCGCACTGGGTCCATTGCAGGTGCAGCGACGAGTGGCTCAAAGAGCACCTGCAGTCGCGTACGTGGCGAGCTCTCGCGGGTACCCGGTACCCGAGGCGGAGGGTACCCGTTAGGTGCGGAGCTTGCACGCTTATAGACGGCACTGGCAGGTGGTACGATCGCTGTGCGATGGCTCGGGGCTAACGGAAGCTCCACAGGGGGGCACCTCTCGAACCGTCGCCGCCCTGCCGTCCAAAGGAGGGGGGGTCGGATTGCATTTTGAGCCCAGGAGCCCGGCCAGGTCGCCGGGCTCCGGCGTTGTAGGCCTGCCGTCTGAGAGCGGGTCGCGGACGCGACAAGCGAGCTAGCGGTCCAGCTCGAACCACACGCAGGTGCTGTCGTCGATCGAGACCCCCCATCGACTGGCAAGTCCGTCGAGGATGACGAATCCCTTTCCGCCTGGTCGCCCGTCGCGCCGCGGAAGGTCCTGTGGATCGAGGCCTGGGCCGGCATCGCAAACCTCGGCTCGAATACGCTCGGGCGCGACCGCGACGTAGAGGGTCACGTGATGCTCGACGCTGGCCTGCCCGTGGGTGACGGCGTTGTTCACGAGCTCGGTCACCAGCAGCTTGAGTGTGTCTTGCTCGGCCGGGTCGATCAGCGCGCCGAAGTCCGCTGCGATCGCGTCGCGCGCCGCCCGCCCGGCCTGAACCCCGGCGCCGAGATCGGTGCGGGCGTGCCTGACCGCCACCGGGAGCCAGCTCTCGTGGGCCAGATGGTAGGCGAAGGAGTTCTCGCGCCGACGCATATAAACCGCACATT
>DAINPC010000321.1:0-2381 GCA_036743695.1 Solirubrobacteraceae bacterium
TCTACTCGAAGATGACCAAGAAGGGCCGCGAGTTCAACGAGATCTACGACCTCACCGCGATGCGGGTGATCGTCGACTCGGTGAAGGACTGCTACGGGACCGTCGGCGTGATCCACTCGCTGTGGAAGCCGCTGCCGGGGCGCTTCAAGGACTTCATCGCGATGCCCAAGTTCAACATGTACCAGTCGCTGCACACGACCGTCATCGGGCCGGAGGGCCGCCCGCTGGAGATCCAGATCCGCACGCACGAGATGCACGAGATGGCGGAGTTCGGGGTGGCCGCGCACTGGGTCTACAAGCACCAGGCCGCTCCCGGCCAGGACGACCGCGCCGGCTGGCCGGCCGCGGGCGAGGACGCCAAGCTGAAGTGGCTGCGCTCGATGCTCGACTGGCAGAAGGAGCTCTCGGACCCGCGCGAGTTCATGGAGACGCTGCGCACGGGCCTGTTCGAAGAGGAGGTCTACGTCTTCACGCCCAAGGGCGAAGTCAAGTCGCTGGCGTCGGGAGCGACGCCGCTGGACTTCGCCTACGAGGTGCACACGGAGATCGGCCACCGCTGCGTGGGTGCCCGCGTGAACGGGAAGATCGTGCCGCTGCACTACGAGCTGCGCTCGGGTGACATCGTGGAGATCCTCACCGCCAAGCGCGAGCGCGGCCCCTCGCGCGACTGGCTGGCGATGGTCAAGACGACCCGCGCGCGCAACAAGATCAAGGCGTGGTTCAAGGCGGAGTCGCGCCAGGACACCGAGCACAGCGGGCGCGAGCTGCTGCAGGAGCACCTGCGCAAACAGGGCCTGCCCGCGCAGAAGATCACCGGCTCGGCGTTGCTGGCTGACGTGATCCGCGAGGTCGGCTACCGCAAGGCGGATGACTTCTACATCGCGCTGGGCGCCGCCAAGGTCTCGCCGAAGCTGGTCGTGGGCAAGGTGATGCAGCGCCTGAAGCAGGGCGAGTCGGCCGACGGCGAGGACACCGCCACGGATCTGCTGCGCGTCGGACGCGCCCGCAGGCGCCCGACCAAGTCCTCGGAGCAGTACGGGATCAAGGTGGAAGGCGTCGAGGACGTGATGCTGCGCCTGGCCAAGTGCTGCAGGCCGGTCCCCGGCGATGAGATCCTCGGCTACATCTCGCTCGGGCGGGGGATCACGATCCACCGCGAGGACTGCCCCAACGCGGCGCTGCTGCGCAAGAACCCGGAGCGTTTCGCCAACGTGGCCTGGGAAGGTGACCAGTCGACGGGCTTCATCGTGGAGATCCAGATCGACGCCTGGGACCGCCACCGCCTGCTGGAGGACCTCTCGCGCGCATTCTCGGAGTCGGGCGCCAACATCATGGAAGCACGCTGCCTGTCGATGCCGCCGATGGTCAAGAACCGCTTCGTGGTCGAGGTCGCGGACACGCATACGCTCAAGGGCGCGATCACGCGCCTGCGCAACATAGAGTCGGTGTTCGACGCCTACCGGGTGACCCCCGGCGGCGCCACCGCCGGTAGCGCCGCTCCGGGCGCCGCCGCCTAGCGTTCGCGCGGCCGCCTGCGTCCGCCCGCCGCCTGCGTCCGCCCGCCGCCTGCGTCCGCCCGCCGCCTGCGTCCGCGCACCTCGCCCGGCGTTCGCGTCGAGCCCGCGCGACTGTCTAGGAGACCACGCTGAGCGCGTCCGGCATGATCGAGTAGCGCGCCTCGGCGACCTCGCCGAGGTAGTCGCCATCGACCTGCAACGGCAGCGGACGCCCGTCGGCGCTGCGCACGGTCAGCTCGCTGAAGTCCCCCAGGGCGCTCACCTGGCGGTGCCCGGCGACGCGCGCTCGGGGCGAGAAGGCGCGCCAGGCGATGGACGGCATCGACAACAGCGTGGCGCGGTGCAGGACACCGCCCGCGAGCAAGCCCGAGTCCAGCGCGGCGCCCTCGGCGATCTCGATCGGGCGGTCCTGGAAGTAGGTGAAGGGCGAGCCGTTCTGGACGATCGCGGTGACGCCGGCGAGCGTCTCCCCGCCGCGGGTCTGGGCCTCCAGGCGCGGCGGGCTGAGCAGGTAGCGGCGCAGGAACGTGCTGACGGCCACCCAGGTGAAGTAGTAGGCGCCCAGGCGGGCCTTCAGCTGGGGGTTGGAGTCCACGCGCTCGACCACGCTGGCATCGAGGCCGAGACCGGAGGCGAAGGTGAAGCAGCGGCCGTTGACGACGCCCACGTCCACCTTGCGCGGACGCCAGTCGTCGGCCATCGCCAGCAGGTGCTCGGTGGCGTCGACGACATCTCCGGGGATGCCGAGCATCTTGCCGAACACGTTGGCCGAGCCGCCCGGCAGGCAGCACAGCGGCGTGGGGGAGCCCAGCAGGCCGTTGGCGGCTTCGTTGACGGTGCCGTCGCCGCCGAAGGCGACCACCA
>DAINPC010000322.1:0-2372 GCA_036743695.1 Solirubrobacteraceae bacterium
CGCGCCCGTCGGTGTTGCCGAGGAACACGCGGCCGTATATCACGGCGGCGGTCGAGTAGAAGGTGCCGCTGCCGAGCAGGGCGCCTTCGGAGCCGCTGCGCCACAGCTGGCGTCCGTCGCGCTCCGAGACGGCCTGCACGTGGCCGGAGTAGTCACCGAAGTAGAGGACCCCTGCCGACAGCGTGGGGCTGGCCTTGACCGCGCCGGCGGAGTGATAGGTCCACAGGACCTTTCCGTTGCTGGCGTTCAGCGCATAGACGATCCCGCTCTGGGATCCGAAGAACACGACGCCGTGGTCGATCAGGGGCGAGGACTCGCTCGGGCTCGGCAGGCCGCGGGACCAGCGGATGGCGCCGTTCCTG
Organism: Solirubrobacteraceae bacterium; assembly: GCA_036743695.1. Classification (GTDB taxonomy): domain Bacteria; phylum Actinomycetota; class Thermoleophilia; order Solirubrobacterales; family Solirubrobacteraceae; genus Palsa-744. The sequence continues at coordinate 363 of DAINPC010000322.1, forward strand.
GTGTTGAGCGCCACGACCCGTCCCGGGCTGAGGATCGTGACGTACACGGTGTTGGCGGTGACGGCCGGGGAGGAGGCCGACAGCCGGCCGAGGGAGCGCGACCAGAAGGTGTGCCCGGTGTGCTTGTTGATCGCGGCCAGGACCGCGTTGTCGGCGACCTGGAAGATGTGGTCGCCGTAGATCACCGGCGGGAACTCCAGGAGAGAGTGGGCGTTGTGCACCCACAGGCGCCTGAACGGAGGACGCACGCGGGCGGCGGCGGGGAAGAAGCGGGTGTGGCTCTTGGCGTAGCCGTAGATCGGCCAGGCGAAGCGGTCGGGGCCGCGGGCGGGAAGCTTCGGCGTGGGCTGCGCCACGAACGGAGCGTGGGGGTGGTAGATGCTGCCGGTGCGGTGCCGCTCATAGAGGTAGCCCCCGAGCGCCGCCGCGGCGACCAGCACGGCCAGCGCGGCAATGAGCATGCGGATGCGCCTGGAGCGGGGTAGCAGGCGCCTGGCTCGGTCGCTCATGGGGATGCCGGGGGCCGCGTCAAGCGGCGAGCTTGCGCGACGATGCGCCCGTCGAGGCGGCCGAGGCCGGTGCCTCCTGCCGCGTCTCTGCAGCCGCCTCGGCGTGCGCGCGTGCGCGCCGCGCAGGCACGCGGCCGCGTGCTCCGCGGACCGCCGGGTGGCGTGCGGTGCGGGCGATCAGGCGGGCGAGGCTCAGCACGAGCAGCCACAGGCAGGCGACGACCAGGGGCGGAAGCGTGAGCCCGGAGACGAGCGCCAGCACGTCGTGACTGCTGTTGAGCGACCAGTTCCAAAGCAGATAGTCGCCCAGGGTGAGTCCGGAAACGAAGACCAGCGGTCTGCGGGACACGGGTGAACCCTAAACGGCCCGGGGGACGGACGGCGGCCCGCGTGACCGGGCGGGGATGCCGGCGCCTATGATCGCTCGCCGTGAGCACAGCCCAGGCAGGCCACTCGGACATATTCGCCCCGGCGCTGTTGCGCGGGCGGGTGGCGCTGGTCACGGGCGGAGGCACGGGTCTGGGTCGCGCGACCGCGCTCGAGTTGGCCCGCTGCGGGGCCAGCGTGACGATTGCGGGGCGCCGCGCGGAGGTCCTGGAGCAGGCTGCCGCCGAGATCGGCCCAGCGGCCACGGGCGAGATCGACACGGTCGTGGGCGACGTGCGCGAGCGGGAGGGCGCCGAGCTCATGGTCAGGAGCGTGTTGGAGCGCCGTGGGCGGCTGGATGTGCTGGTGAACAATGCGGGCGGTCAGTTCTTCAGCCCGGCCGAGCTGATCGCGGTCAAGGGCTGGCGGGCTGTTTGGCGACTGAATGTGGAAGGGATGCTCAACATGGCCGAGGCCGCGTTCGCGCTGGCACTCGAGCCGGGCGGTGGGGGGACGATCGTGAACGTCACGCTGTCTCCCCACCATGGCATGCCCGGCATGGCCCACTCCGGCTCCGCGCGCGCGACCGTGGAGGCGCTGACGTGCGAGCTCGCCCGGCGCTGGGCTGGGGCGGGGGTCGCCGTCACGGCGGTGGCCGCAGGGGCGTTCGACACGGAGGTGATGGCCAAGTACCCGCAGAGCGTGCGCGCGGGCATGTCCCGCTCCGTGCCCCTTCAACGACTTGGCACCGTGGCCGAGCACGCCTGGCTGGTCGCGCTGCTCGCCTCGCCGCTGGGACGGGCGTTCGGCGGCTCGGTGGTGACCCTGGACGGCGCTCGCGACAACTGGTTCGGGCCGTGGCCGCCGCCCGGGCTGGTGGACGAGTCGGGCCGTGTGCCGGTGGAGGAGCGCCCGTAGCGCCCGAGCGGGTGGGGCTATGGGGCTCGCAGCGCGCCCAGGTCCGCTCGGGAGCCGGCGCGCCGGTAAGATGAGGCCGGCCGGGCGTGCGGGCGAAGTGTTGTGGCTGCACAGAAGCCTTCCAAGCTTCTAGGGCGGGTTCGATTCCCGTCGCCCGCTTGTTTGCCACGGGGAGTGGCGCAGTCTGGTAGCGCACCCGGCTGGGGGCCGGGCGGTC
>DAINPC010000323.1:0-2344 GCA_036743695.1 Solirubrobacteraceae bacterium
CACGTGTGCCTTGGCCGTGTAGATCGTGTTCGCCATGTCCGCCTCTCCGTGGTGATCCAGGTCAACCCAAGATGCTAGATCACCCCTCGTCGGTGGCACAGGGAGACGGATCGGGGGTGGGTGCCTCAGGCGGGTGTTTCCTTGCGGGTTTACATAACATGCATTATCGCGCGTTAGAAAAGAGTGCGGTCAGCGTCGCGCTTCTGTTGGTCGCGCCTCTTCCCGACCCTGCGCTGCTCCCGCGATGACAGACACGGGGCCTCGGAGGCGGCCGTCTGCCCGCTATTTGGAATGAGCATGCCCTTCGACACCGCCGTAACGGATACTTCACGCGATGTCACAGCGCAACATCGAGCTCCACAATCTCGGGGCCGCGGCGGTCAACGACCGCCGGGTGCCCGAGGACCTCCTCGCGCCCGACTTCCGGCTCGAGAACCGCGTCACGGCGGTCACGGACAACACCTACTGCGGGGCGGCTGGCTGGCGCGAATGGATGAGCGACTTGTTTGACGTCTTCAGCGACGGGGCGCGCTATGAGGTCGAGGAGATCATCGCCGACGGCGAGGACTTCGTGGCGGCGATGCTGTGCGTCACCGGGCGCGGCGCGCGCTCGGGGATGCCGCTTGTGTTCCGCTGGGCCGGAGTCACCTGGTTTGAGGATGGCAAGGCCACCCGGGCCGTCGGGTATGCCACTCGGCGCGAGGCGCTGCAAGCCGTGGGTCTGGCCGAATAGGCCGCCGTCGGGCGCCTCCCGCTCCTCGGGCCGCATCGAGCGGCCCTGATGCCCTCCCCTCGACGATGCTGCAAAGCGGCCCTCCCCTTGAATATTTTTCTTGGCATGCCATAATCTATTTCCATGAGCGCCAAGGACTTGACTCGCACCCCGGCTGTGGAGGACTACGCCAAGGCGATCTTCTCACTGGAATCGCGCGGTGAGGAGCCGGTCTCGACCAATGCCCTGGCCGAGCGCCTGGGCATCACCCCCGGCTCGGTGTCCGCCATGCTCAAGCGCCTGGGAGAGCTGGGCCTGATCAGACACGTGCCCTACCGCGGCGTGAGCCTCACGGGCGACGGGCGGCGCATCGCGCTGGAGGTGGTTCGCCATCACCGGCTGCTCGAGAGCTTCCTGGCGGACGCGCTGGGCATGTCCTGGGATCGCGTTCACGCCGAGGCGGAGGTCCTGGAGCACGTCCTCTCGGAGGATCTGGAGGAGCTGATCGCCGTCAAGCTGGGACACCCCACGGTCGATCCGCACGGCGATCCGATTCCCAGCGCGGACCTCGAGCTGCAGGAGCCCTCAACCGACCGCATGGAGAGCCTGCAGCCGGGCGACGAGGGCCTGTTCGTGCGCGTGTCGGACTCCGATCCGGAGATGCTGCGCTACCTGGCGGAGCGCGGGATCTCACCGGGAGAACGCTTCGCCGTGCGCGACCGCCAGCCGTTCGGGGGTCCGCTGTTCGTGCTGTTCGGCGAGCGCGAGCACGCCATCGGCGGCCAGCTCGCGGGAGCGATGCGCGTGGAAGTCCAGTGCCCCGCCGATGCGTCCGGCCTGCTCGCCGGTGAGGGAGCACTCGATTGAGCACTCAAGAAGTCCTCGCCTCCCCCCTCCTGCGTCAGCCGCTGCTGAGCGACGAGGATCACGCGCGCTCGCACGACCGCTCGCGCGTGCATCACGCCCGCCACCACGACAAGCGCTGGCGGCTGCTGTGGCTGCTCGTCGGGCCGGGGATCCTGGCGATGCTCGGCGAGAACGACGGCCCGAGCATGATCGCCTACGCATCCGACGGCGCGCAGTACGGTCTGGGGTTCTTCGTGCCGCTGATCCCGATCCTGTTTGCCATGGCGTTCGTGGTGCAGGAGATGTGCATGCGCGTCGGCGCGGTCACCCACCGCGGCTATGGCGAGCTGGTGCTGCAGCGCTACGGACGCGTGTGGGGCTGGTTCGGCGCGGGGGATCTGTGCCTGACAAACCTGATCACGCTGATCGCCGAGTTCGTGGCGATCCGGGTGGGGTTGGCCTACTTCCATCTCGGCTCGGGCGTGGCGGTGGCGCTCGGGCTGGCGCTGGTCGTCTTCACGCTCAGCGGCGGGCGCTACTGGCGCTGGGAGCGCACCGTGCTCGGCCTGGCCCTGTTCAACGGCCTGTTCCTGGCCGCCGCGATCCTGGTCAAGCCGCACCTCGGGACGCTTGCCTCCTCGCTCTCGTTCACGCCGCTGCTGCACGGGGGCCTCAACACGCTGCTGCTGCTGCTGGCCTCGACGATCGGCGCGACGGTCACGCCGTGGATGATCTTCTTCCAGCAGAGCGCCTCCGCCGACAAGGGCATGACGGCCAAGGACGTTC
>DAINPC010000324.1:0-2298 GCA_036743695.1 Solirubrobacteraceae bacterium
GGCAGGATCACGTCGGTCAGGCCGGCCGCGTGGGCTGCGAGCACCTTCTGCTTGAGGCCTCCGATCGGCAGCACGCGTCCCTGCAGCGTGACCTCTCCGGTCATGCCCACGGTGTGCTTGACCGGGCGTCCGGACAGCAGTGAGGCCAGCGCCGTGACCATCGTCACGCCCGCGCTGGGCCCGTCCTTGGGGATCGCTCCGGCTGGCACGTGGACGTGGAACTCGCGGTTCTCGAAGGCGCCCTCCTCGACGCCCAGCTCATCGGCGTGGCCGCGGACGTAGGAGAGGGCGATCTTGGCCGACTCCTTCATGACGTCGCCAAGCTGGCCGGTCAGGACCAGGTTGTGGCCGCCCGAGCCGCCGTCCTTCATGGCCGTGGCCTCGACGAACAGCACGTCCCCGCCCGCGCCGGTCACCGCGAGACCCGTGGCCACGCCCGGCGTGGCGGTCCGCGCAGCGGACTCCTGGAAGAACTTCTGGCGGCCGAGCGCGTCGCGCACGGCGTCCAGGTCGATCTTCACCGGGATCTCGATTCCGGCGGCCGTGGACTTGCTCGCCTTGGAGGCCTTGGGCTTCTTGGCGGCCTTGGCCGGCTTGGCGGCGTCCTCGGCCGTGGGCTTCTTGCTCGGCTTGGCCCCGTCCTCGCCCGCGTCCTTGTGCTCCGCCTCGCCGCTCTGGGCCGAAGCGATCTTGGTGGCTGTCTTGCGCAGCACGGTGCCGAGGTTGCGCTCGAGGTTGCGCACGCCCGCCTCGCGGGTGTACTCGGCAACGATCGTGCGCAGCACGTCGTCAGCGATCTCGACCTCATCCTCGCGCAGGCCGTTGCGGTCGCGCTGGCGCGGCCACAGGTAGCCCTTGGCGATCGCCAGCTTCTCCTCGGAGGTGTAGCCGTCGAAGCGGATCACCTCCATGCGGTCGAGCAGCGGTCCGGGGATGGTGTCTGCGACGTTGGCGGTGGCCAGGAACATAACCTGGCTGAGGTCCAGCTCGACGTCGAGGTAGTGGTCGCGGAAGGAGTGGTTCTGCGCGGGGTCCAGGACCTCGAGCAGCGCGGCGGAGGGATCCCCGCGCCAGTCCGCGCCGACCTTGTCCACCTCGTCGAGCAGGATCACGGGGTTCATGGTGCCCGCGTCGCGCAGCGCCCTGACCAGACGGCCGGGGAGGGCGCCGATATAGGTGCGCCGGTGCCCCCGGATCTCGGCCTCGTCGCGCACGCCGCCCAGCGACATGCGCACGAACTCGCGTCCGGTGGCGCGTGCGATCGACTCGCCGATGGAGGTCTTGCCGGTGCCGGGGGGGCCGATCAGCGTGAGGATGGCGCCGGACTTGGGGTCGGCCTCGATCCCGCGCTCCTGGCGCAGCTTGCGCACGGCCAGGTACTCGGTGATGCGGTCCTTGACGTCCTCCAGGCCGGCGTGGTCGGCGTCGAGCACGGCGCGCGCGGCGACCGGATCGAGGTGCTCCTCGGAGCGCTTGCCCCAGGGAACGGCTATGAGCCAGTCGAGGTAGGTGCGGATCATGCTGGACTCGCCGGTCTGCTCGCCCATGCGCTCAAGGCGCGCGAGCTCCTTCAGCGCCTGCTCCTTGACCTCCTCGGGCATCAGGGCGTCCTCGATCTTGGTGCGGTACTCATCGGCGACCGAGGCGTCGTCCTCGCCGAGCTCCTTGCGGATGGAATCCATCTGCTTGCGCAGGAAGTACTCGCGCTGCTGCTTCTCGGCGCCCTCCTGGACGTCCTCGCGGATGCGCTTGCGCACCTGCAGCTCGGCCAGGCTCTCGCGCTGCAGCTTGACGGCCAGCTCCAGTCGGTCGGTCACGTCGAGCGTCCGCAACAGCTCGACCTTCTGCTCGTAGGAGATGTTGGGCGAGTAGCCGGCCGAGTCGGCCAGCGCTCCGGGCTCGGCGATGGCGCGCAGGAATGCTGCGATGCGCCCGTCGTCACCGCGCAGCTCGAGGATCTCCTCGACTGTTGCGCGGTACTCACGCTCCAGCTCGCGCGTGCGTTTGTCGGTGGGCTCCTGGTCGGGGCGCTCGTCAACCTCCACGAGCAGCTCGCCGCCGGGCCCCGTCTGGGCGGCGCCGATCAGGGCACGGTGCTCGCCGGAGATGGCCACGGCGCGCCCTCCGCCGGGGAGGCGGATCTGCTCGGAGACCTCGGCGATGGTGCCCACCTCGAGGAACTCGCCCTCGTGGCGTGGGACCAACACGACGCGCTCGTCGTCGCCCACGTCGATGGTGAGCGTGATGCCCATGTTGGGGAACACGACGGTGTCGTCTAGCGGGATCAGCCGCAGGCGC
>DAINPC010000325.1:0-2286 GCA_036743695.1 Solirubrobacteraceae bacterium
GAGCCCGTGACGGTCGAGGAGCGCCGCGAGTGGCTTCGGGCGCACCGCCGACGGGAAGCGCCCGTGATCGTGGCGCGGGCGGAGGGCGCGGTCGTGGGATTCGCCACCTACGGAGCGTTCCGGCCGTGGCCCGGATACCGCTCGACGGTCGAGCACTCGGTGCACGTCGCCGTGGGGCACCGCCGCCGGGGAGTCGGGCGCGCGCTGCTCGAAGACATCGTCCAGCGGGCGCGGCAGGCCGGCATGCACGTGATGGTGGCGGGCATCGACGCCGAGAACCGGGCTTCGCTGGGCCTGCACGAACAGCTGGGCTTTGCGCCCGTCGGCATGCTCCCGGAGGTCGCGCGCAAGTTCGGACGCTGGGTGGATCTGTCGCTGTTGCAGCTACAGCTCGAGGCGGCGCAACCGGCTCAGTCTGTGCGCTGATACCGCGCGCCGTCGGCCACGCGGTGCAAGGAGGCCGGCCCTTCCAGGTGCTTGCAGATCGCGTCCACCACATCGCGATCGAACTGGGTCCCGGCGTGGCGCGTGAGCTCCTCGAGCGCCTCGTCTTTGGTGCGGGCGGCGTCGTATGGACGCTCTGAGACCATGGCGTCGAAGGCGTCGCACGCAGCGATGATCCGCGATCCGAGCGGTATCTCATCTCCGGCCAGACCGTCGGGATAGCCCCCGCCGTCCCACCGCTCGTGACTGGAGCGCACCAGGCGCGCGACCGGGCGCAACGCGGGCGCGGCGTTGAGGATGCGCTCGCCGATCAGCGTGTGCTGGCGCATCAAACGCCACTCGCTCTCGTTCAGCGGAGCGGGCTTGTTGAGGATCTGGTCGGGAACGGCCAGCTTGCCGAGATCGTGCAGCTCGGCCGCGCGGCGCAGCTCGTCCAGCTGTTCGGAGTTGAGCTCGAAGCGCCGCCCGATCGCCACCGCCAGCACACCCACGTCGCACACGTGGTCGCGCAGGCTGGGCTGGCGCTCGGTGAGCAGCTGCATCAGCACGCTCTGCTGCATCAGCACCGTCTGCGCGCGGGCACGGCTCGACCCGCCTCCGCTGGACTTGTCCGCGTACATGCGCTCGTCGGCCAGATTCAGCGCCTCGCTCACGGAGCTCGCCTCCTCGGGCACGATCACCGCGCCACAGGAGGCGGTCACGATGAAACCGCTTCCGTGCTCCTCCAGCGCCACCTGCGCGCCGCCCACCAGCGCGTGATCTCGAGGGAAGCGGCCCCTCAGCAGCACGCAGAACTCATCGCCCCCGAGCCGGTACGCCTCGCCGCTGCCCTCCACGGACGCGGCCAGCGCCCCGCCGAGACGAGCCAGGAGAGCGTCGCCCGCGCCATGACCGAAGCTGTCGTTGTAGCGCTTGAAGCCGTCCAGATCGAAGAACGCAAGGGTGGCGGGTTGTCCTAGCAGGCCGCGCTCGATGGCGCCGTCGAGCTCGTCGATCAACCGTCGCCGGTTGCCGAGTCCGGTCAGCGCGTCGGTGATCGCATTCTGGGTCTCGCGCTGAAGCATCCGCAGGTTCTCCAGGTACGTCAGCGCCGCGCGCGCCCCGGCCGCCACCAGCGCGCAGGCCGCGAGGCTGACCGCCAGGTGCGTCGACGCCCGCAGCGTCGCGCTGACCAGCAGCGCGAGCGCCATCAGGCCGAACGCCGCCGGCAAGAGGACCGTGTAGCTCCCGATCAGCGGGCGGAACGTCCGCACCGATCCCGGTTGCCATGCCGCCAGCGACACTGCCGCCATCGAGGCAGGCCACATGGTGTCGAGGATGTGTCCTTCCACGTAGGTCCCCTTCGCGACCTGGTAGACGTAGATCATGTCGGCCAACGCGGTGAGGGCAGCGCCAAGGGCCAGCAACGACCATTGCCGCCCCGGGCGCCAGCCCGACAGCGCGAAGGCGAGGGCGATGAACACGAGCAGGCAGAAGTCGCCGAGCGGATAGGCGAGGTTGACGCCGACCGCGGCCGCATCGCCCGTGCTGGCGCCGAGCACGGCCGGGAAGATCCTGTCGGCGCCGAACGCCGCCATGGCCAGTCCCACGACGATGCCGTCGAGCCACATGGCCGCACCCACGTGGCGGAAATGCGAGCGCATCAACAGGGTCAAGCCGGCGTACATCGCCGGGTACATCGCCAGGTAGAACGCGTCGGCGATCGATGGATAGGGAGGCTTCGCGACCCCGCTCAGCCACGCCGTCCACAACAGGTCGCCGACGGTCCACGCGAGCAAGCCGCCGGCGATCAACAGCCAGGCGACCCTGTCCTCGCGTCTGCGCAGGCCCCGCGCGAAGCAG
>DAINPC010000326.1:0-2284 GCA_036743695.1 Solirubrobacteraceae bacterium
ACGCCGGAGGAGCGCGCGATCGTGGAGACCCACGCGGAGGAGGGCCACAGGCTCGTGCGCGGATCGTCCTCGTCGATCCTGGACATGGCGGCCACGATCGCGCTGAGCCACCAGGAGAAGTGGGATGGCACTGGTTACCCGCGCGGGCTGAAGGGCGAGACGATCCCGATCGAGGGGCGGATCGTGGCGGTCGCAGACGTGTTCGACGCGCTGACCAGCGACCGCGTCTACCGCAAGGCCTTCTCTGTGGACGAGGCGGTGCAGATGATGCGCGAACAGCGCGGCCGCCACTTCGACCCGGTGCTCCTGGATGCCTTCATGGAAGTGCTCGGCAGGTCGGGCTCGGATGCGCGCGAGCAACTGCGCTCGGACCCCGAGGCGCTCGTGGAGAGCACCCTGGAGACGTTTGCCAACGCGCTTGAACGCGGCGACGCGGAGATGGCCGAGGGCGCGATCGCCACGGCGATCGAGGACGGGATCTCGCCCACGACCCTGCACGCGGAGGTCATCGGGCCGACGCTGCGGCGCATCGACGTGCTCTCAGCGGCAGGCCAGATCGACGCCGACCGCGAGCATCGCGCGAACACGATCACCCGGCGGGTGCTGGCAACGCTCTACAGGTACATGACCAGCGGCACCGAGCCCACCCGCCAGCGGGTGCTGCTCGCGGGCGTGGAGGGCGACGAGCACACGCTGGGGCTGCAGATGGTGCACGACCAGCTCGCGGCGGCCGGCTTTCAGACGATCTTCGAAACGGACCTGTCGGCCGAGCGGCTGCTGGCGATGGTCGAGAGCCAGTCTCCCGACGTTGTGGTGGTCGGCGCCACGGGGCCCGCGGCTGAGGAGTCGGTCGAGGTCGCGCTGCGCGACCTGCGCTCCAACCACCCCGACATCCCGATCGTGCTGGGCGGTCCCGCGGTGGGCGGGAGCCTGCCGCGCGAGTGGGAGGGCATGCGGGTCCTGGAGCGGATAGACGAGTCGGTGCAAGCGGTGGAAGATCTGCTGGCGCCCGCCGCGTCCACGGCATCTGTATAGATTCCAGCGCATGACCGCAAGCGCGATCGTCACCGGCGGCGCCGGCTTCATCGGCTCGCATGTCGTGGACGCGCTGCTGGCGGAGGGTTACGCGGTGACTGTGATCGACGACCTCTCCTCCGGGGAGGCGGCGCGCGTTGCGGGCGGCGCTGAGCTGCGCGTGCTCGACATCGTGGATCTGCCGGCTCTCCAGACTGTGGTCGCCGAGATCAAGCCGCGGGCGATCTTCCACCTTGCGGCGCAGGCCAGCGTGGTGGCCTCGGTGCAGGACCCGGGCCGTGACTGCGAGGTGAACGTACGGGGCACGCTGAACGTGGTCGAGGCGGCGGGAGCGTGCGGCGCCTCGGTGGTGTTCACCTCGACGGGCGGAGCGCTGTACGGAGACGAGGCGCCGATGCCCACGCGGGAGGACCGGATCCCGGCGCCGCTGTCGCCGTACGGGGCGTCCAAGTGGGCGGCTGAGGCGTATGTAAAGACCTGGTCGCTGTCCTCGGGCATCCCGCACGCGGTGTGCAGGCTCGGCAACGTCTACGGGCCCCGCCAGAGCCCCCACGGCGAGGCGGGGGTCGTAGCGATCTTCACCCACCAGCTGCACACGGGACAGACGCCGAAGCTCTACGGGCACGGCTCGCCGACACGCGACTACGTGTACGTGGCAGACGTGGTGGGCGCGCTCCTGTCAGCGTCGGGGCGCTCGGGCACCTACAACATCGCCACGCAGGTGGAAACCGACGTGGCGAGCGTGTGGAGCGAGCTGAGCAAGGCGGCGGGCAAGGAGATCGAGCCGGAGCTGGCCGACCTGCGCCCCGGCGAGCTGGAGCACAGCTGCCTCGATGCCAGCCTGGCCGAGCGCGAGCTGGGCTGGCGCGCGGAGGTTCCGATCGCGGAGGGGCTGGCGCTGACCTACGAGGCGCTGGTGGCGGAATTCAAGAGCCGCTGACGCGAGAGCGGTAGGGCCGCAGCCGGGCTCCGGGGTGCTGGCGGGGCGGCCGTGCGGAGCTCGGACAAACGTGCAATTCGCTCAGTAGAGCTTCGGGGAGCGGGTCCTCGGGCCGAGAGAACATGTATGAGGCTTGCCCGCGGGGCCGCGCTTGCGGTCCTGATCACATCGGCGCTCGGCTGCGGCGCGACACCGGCTCTGGCGCTGGCGGGCGTCCCCGGCGGGACGCAGGCGCCGTCCTCGCCGAACGCGGGCGGCATCGAGTTTGGCGTGCCCGCCAGCGTGGCTCGCGTTCGCCCGATCATCAGC
>DAINPC010000327.1:0-2282 GCA_036743695.1 Solirubrobacteraceae bacterium
CGCTCGTCATCCTGCGCATCACGTGGCACTCCTGGGAGACTGTGCGTGGGCACCACGCCCACTGACGCAAGCGCGCCGGGAGCGCGCGCGAGATTTTCCCGCGGGTCGTTGACTCGGGGTTCCACAACAGCAACAATCGAGGCGCAATGGCCAACCCCGACCGCTTGACAGCGCTGGACTCTACGTTCCTGCATCTCGAGGACCACTCGACGGCGCACATGCACGTGGCTTCCGTGATGGTGTTCGAGGGCACCGCGCCCACGCACGAGCAGCTGGTGGAGCATGTTCTCGGCCGCATGCACCTGGTGCCGCGCTACCGCCAGCGCCTGGCCAACGTGCCGCTCGGCCAGGGCCGGCCGGTATGGGCGGATGACCCGCACTTCAATCCCCGCTACCACATTCGCCACACTGCCCTGCCCAGGCCGGCGGACGACGCGGCGCTGAAGCAGCTTGCGGGACGGCTGTTCTCCCAGCGCCTGGACCGCTCCAAGCCGCTGTGGGAGATCTGGCTCGTCCAGGGCATGTCCGGTGGGCGCTTCGCGATCATCGCCAAGACCCACCACGCGCTCGTGGACGGGATCTCGGGGGTGGACATCACCACCGTCCTGTTCGACACCGCGCGCGAGCCCGCCGCCCCCGCCGCACCGGCCTCGCCGTGGAGCGCCCAGCCACTGCCCGGATCGGCCAAGCTGCTGGGCGAGGCGCTGCTGGAGCGCTCGACCGTCCCCGCCGAGATGATCCGCGGCGGGCGCGCGCTGCTGCGCCGCCCGCTCAGGGCGCTCTCCCAGGTCAAGGATGGCCTGACTAACATCGGTGCGACCACGCTCGCGGGGATCAACGCCCCCGCGCCCTCGAGCCCCTTCAACGTGGACATCGGCCCGCACCGGCGCTACACCTTCCTGGACGCGGACCTGGCGAGCCTGAAGGCGATCAAGGACTCCCTCGGCGGCACCCTCAATGACGCGGTGCTCGCGTCGGTCTGCCTCGCGCTCGGACGCTACCTGCGCGAGCGCGGCCACGACACCGACGGGCTGGTGCTGAAGGCGATGGTGCCCGTGTCCGTGCGCACCAAGTCTCAGCGGGGCGCGCTCGGCAACCAGGTCGCCGCCATGTGGGCGCCGCTGCCCGTCGGCGTGGAGAACCCGGCCGAGTGCCTGCGCAAGATCGCCGCGGCGATGGAGGACCTGAAGAAGTCCGGCCAGGCGGTGGGGGCCCAGGTGCTGACCAACCTGGCCGGCTTCGCGCCCCCCACGATCCTCAGCCAGGCCGCGCGCCTGCAGGCCCGCCAGCCGTTCTTCAACCTCGTCGTCACCAACGTCCCCGGCCCGCAGTTCCCGCTGTATCTGCTCGGGCGCCGCCTCGAAGTGCTCTACCCGGTCGTGCCCCTCGCCCAGCGCCAGGCGCTGGGAATCGCGGTGATGAGCTACGACGGCCACCTCGGGTTCGGGCTGCTCGGCGACTACGACGCGCTGCCCGAACTGGAGGCGATCGCGCTCGATCTGAAGTGGGCGATCGGCGCGCTGTGTCGCGCCGCGGGCGTCCGTCCCAGCAAGGCCCGCAGCACCCGCAACGCGCGCAAGCCCGCGGGCCGGGGACGCACGGCAGGCGCTTCCGCCGCCGGAGGCTCGAGCACTCGACGCTCCGCCAAGAAGCCCGCCGGCGCCGGCTGAAGCCGCGCCCGCAAGACCGTCGGCTGGGCGGGCGAGGGCCTGGGCCTGTGACGCGCACCCGCCGGGGTACGATCCCCCGATGGCCCCCCGCCCGCTGCTGCGCCTGGCCCTGTGCCAGATCAATGCCACCGTGGGCGACATCGCGGGCAACGCCGAGCGCGTGCGCGAGGGCATGCGCGCTGCACGCCAGGCGGGCGCCGGGCTGGTGCTGTTCCCCGAGTTGGTGCTGACCGGCTACCCGCCCGAGGACCTGCTGCTGAAGGAGCACTTCCTCGCCGACGCCGCCGCAGCGCTGCGCTCGCTCGCGGCGGACGCACAGGGGCTGGTGGCGGTGGTCGGCTTCCCCGAGCGCGCGGAGGACGTCTACAACGCCGCCGCCGTCCTCGCCGGGGGCGGCGTGCACGCGATCTATCGGAAGGTCTACCTGCCCAACTACGGCGTCTTCGACGAGCAGCGCTACTTTCAGGCTGGACCCTCCGGCGCGGTCATCGACGTGGGCGCCCATCGCGTCGGGCTGACCGTGTGCGAGGACATCTGGGAGCCGGGGCCGCCGGCCAGCGAGGAGGCACTGGCGGGCGCCACGCTGATCCTCAACATCTCCGCCTCCCCCTA
>DAINPC010000328.1:0-2234 GCA_036743695.1 Solirubrobacteraceae bacterium
ACCTTCAGCTCGCCGACCTCCAGCGATCCGATGGCCGCCCGCCTGATGGCGAGCCGTCCGATTGCGATCGCGCCGACGGCCACTGCCCCGCCGGCGGCGGCGCCGAGCGCGAGCGCTGCCAGCGACGCCGCGCCGAGGGCGCCTGCGAGGCGCGGGCGCTCAGTGCGTGCCACGGCGTTCCGGCGCATCGAGTGCGCGACCGGCGAAGGCGAGCATGCTCCCGAGATGGGCCTGGAGTGTTTCCACGCTGTGCCCCCCCGGGTAGACGGCGCTCTTGGCGTGGGCGCCGGCGGCGCGCAGCGCGGCGGCGAAGGGAGCGTTCTCGGACGGGTCGGCGATCTTGTCCGATTCGCCTCCGTAGAGGAACGCGCGCAGGCCGAGCCGCAAGATGACGGGCCGGTCCACGTGCAGCTCGCTGCCGAGGCCGTTGAAGAATCCGAGCCAGCTCTCCACGACGCCGAAGCGGTAGGGGTTGCCGAGGGCGATGTTCACGGCGCCGTATCCGCCCATGGAGTCTCCGGCGATCGCGCGCGCGTCGCGCGCGGCCACGGTCGGCAGCATCCGGTCGATCAGCTCCTGCACTTCGAGCACGTAGCTTTCGTAGTGCATGGCGCCGATGTTGCGCCAGTTGTTGGCGCCCGGCCCGCCCTGGATCATCACGGTGATCACCGGGGGGATGGTGTGGTGGGCGATCAGCCGGTCCAGTTCTTCCTGGAGGCCGATCTGCAGGAAGGCGCTGGCCGGCTGGCTGTTGCCGTGCAGCAGGTAGAGCACGGGGTAGCGGCGGCTGGTGCTGGTGTAGCCGGCGGGCAGGTACACGAGGAAGGAGCCGTCGTGGCGCAGGGCGACGGAGGTGTAATGGGCGCCGACGATGGAGCTGCCGGCAGCGTCGCTGCTGACGGGCGTGAGCGCCGGCGGCGGCTGGAGTGCGGGCGTGGGCGCGCGAGGGGCCGCCACGGCCTGCGCGGGCGAGCTGGAGGACAGGCCGGCCACGCCCTCCAGGTTGAGCTGTCCGCGCAGGGCAAGCGCGACGCACACGGCGGCCAGGCCGCTGAGCAGCGCGGCGATGATGAGCCTGCGCGCGCGCCCGGAGGAGGATGGGGCCGCGGGCGCCGCGGCGGGCTCACGCCGTGGCGGAAAGGCCGGCACCCAGGGCGGCGGCAGCGCTTCGGCCGCCGCGCCGCCCTGACCGGGCCAGCTCCAATCGCCCAGGCTGTCCATCCACACCTGGGTGCGCGTTACCTTCGTTCCCGCTGACATTCACGTGATTGAAGGAGGGATCGGCCAGGAAGCCAACCCCTGCACGAACATGCCCAGCAAGCGCGCGATCAGCCGGTGCTCCAAACCTGTCCGGTGTCGCCGAACCCGAGCGCCTGCTTGGTCGCTTCGGTGAGGTCGAATTCGCGCCCGGCCACGTAGGGTCCGCGGTCGACCACGGGCACGCGCACGGTGCGTCCGTTGTAGCGAAGCGTGACCAGCGTGCCGCAGGGCAGCGTCTTGTTGGCCACGCCCAGCGTCGAGCTGGTCAGCGACCCTCCGCATGCCAGTCCGCCACCGCCGCCATACCACGAGGCTCCGGCCAGGCGGTAGACGTTCAGCTGGCCGAGCGGGCGGCGGGCGGGATGAGCGAGCGCGTCGCCGGCCACGCGCAGTCGCACCCGCTCGCTGCTGAGCTGGTGCGGCACGTAGGCGATGCGGAAGCCGCCGTTGGCGCGCGTGCGCGCCCGGGCAAGCGTCCTCCAGCCGTGGCTGCCGAGCGCCTGCAGCGTCACCATCCGTCCGGGGCGCCCGGATCGACGGCCTTCCCGGAGCGTGCCGGTGACGGTCGCCCGATGGGCGTCGAGGACGTTCAGCTGGGCGCTGCGTACCTCCAGTGTGCTGTGCGCCGGCGTGGCGATGGTCGTCGGCGCAGCCGAGACCACCCCAACCGGGGCCAGCGTCTGCGCAGCGAGCGCAGGCGTCGCGGGGACGTACATCGATGGGACCTCCTTGCATTCCACCTACGGGGTTAGCTGTCGGGCTCACGGCCGGCCGCGCACGCGAACGGGACGCGTGTCGGCCGGGCGTTACGGCCGCAGCAGCGGCCGATTCGCCCCGTCCGGATCGCTGTTGCGCAATCCGGCAGTGGTTCCCCCGTTCGCCCCCATCAACGGAGGCGACTCGGTGAGTCGAACAACTGTTCGTACCTTAGCCGCTTCCAGACCAGGTGTTGTGTGAGGGGGGACACACATGGA
>DAINPC010000329.1:0-2223 GCA_036743695.1 Solirubrobacteraceae bacterium
TGGAGGTGTCCGGCAGGCCGCCGGCGAGCGAGATCACGTCGGGGCGCTCGGTCAGCGCCATCATCTCGCGCATCGCCGAGCTTTTCATCCCGCGCGTGCGCGCGGCGAACAGCGCCTCGTAGCGCGCGAGCTCGTGCGCTGTGGGGCGGGCCCCTCGCCCGTCGCCGCCTCCGCTGGTCGATCGCTCCATGTGCGTCTCTTCTCTATTCGCCATCGCGCCCGCCGGACCTCGTGGGGCGAGTCCCGTGGCCGCCGCACCGGTCGTCTATGGTGCTGACCGATCGGGGATCGCCCAGCCCCCGCACGGTATCGCACCTCCAGACGCGCTCTGCATGCACGGCATCTTCTTCTACATCGGTCTCGGCGCCGGACTGGCCGCCGCTTGCGGCCTGCGCCCGTTCCTGCCCGTGCTGCTCGCGGGGGCGCTGGCCTCCTCCAACGCCCTCGGGGTCAGCTTCGCACACGACCCCTACCGTTTCCTTCAGTCAGGCTGGTGGCTGCTGGCGGTGGTGGTGGCGCTCGTGATCGGGTATGCGCTGCAGCTGGTGTTCCGGTTCTCGCCGACCATCGATCCTCGCGTGCCAGGACGGCGCAAGAAAGACGACCTGCTCGGAGCATCGATCACCGGCCTCGCGTTCGGCACGGGCGCTGCGCTGTTCGCGGGGACGCTCGCCGCGCACCACGACGCCTCATGGCCAGGCCTGCTCGCCGGATTCGCGGTCGTGGGTCTCGCGCAACGCGCATCTGGGCCGGTCATCGCCAGGGCGCGCGCGCGTCTTGCAGATCGCGCGGCCCGCGAGGCGCTGACGGTCTACCTCGACGCGGCCGCGCTGGTGTTCGCGGCGCTCGTCGCGGTTCTGCATCCGCTCGGCTATGTCCTCGTCGCCGCGCTGGCCTGGTTTGCCTGGCGTGGGCGCTCTCGCGCGGATGAAAAGTACGCGGGCCTGCGCATCCTGCGCCGCTGATGCCGGCCGGTCCGTGAGCTCGACGCCGCCCAAGCTCGTTCTGTGCGTCATCGACGCGATGGCACCGGAGATGCTCGAGCGCGCTGTCGCCGCGGGCGCGGCGCCGGTGCTGGAGGAGCTGATGCGCCGCGGTCGCTACGTCCCCGACTGCGTCGCGGCCTTCCCGTCGGTGACACCCGTGTGCGCCGCCTCGATCGTCACCGGCCTCGCCCAGGATGCGCACCACATCCCCGCCATGAACTGGTTTCATCGCGAGGAGGATCGGTATGTGGAATACGGCTCCAGCTTCCGCTCGGCGCAGCGCTTCGGCATCGCGCGCCAGCTGATGGACACGGTCTACAACATGAATCGCGTGCACCTCTCGCCGGAGACGCCGACGGTGTTCGAGACGCTCGACGACGCTGACGTGCGCACGGCGGGCACCACCTACCTGATGTACCGGGGGCGCCATCGCCACGAGCCCCAGCGCGACTCCGCCCTGACACGCGTCGCGGCGACGCTCATCCGCCATCCGGTGATGGGTCCGCGCGAGCTGTTCTACGCCGACGTCTTCGCCTCGCGCCGCACCGGCTGCCGCTCCGGGCTGGGCATGCCCGGCGTGCGCGACCGCCACTCCGGCTGCGTCTCCGCCTACCTGGTCGAGCACGACCTGTTCGACTTCCTGCTGCTGTCGCTCCCGGACAACGACTGGTACTCACACAAGCGCGGGCCCGACGCCCAGGTCCAGTCGATCGCGCAGGCCGACCTGCAGCTGGCGCGCGTGATGAACGCGGGCGGCGGGGTCGAGGAGTTCCTGAAGGAGCACGCTGTGATCGCGATGGCCGATCACTCCCAAGCCGCCGTCACCGGCTCGATCGCGCTCCAGGACGAGCTCGCGGAGCTTGGAGTGCTCGGCCCGGTCCGGGCCTCCGAGGGCGCCCGCGACGGCGAGCCGCGGATCGCCGTCTGCCCCTCCCAGCGCGCGGCCATGGTCTACGCGCTGCACGAGTCCGAGCGCGACGCCATGCGCGCGTCGGTGGTCGCGCGCTCGCTGAGCATCGAGGGGATCGACCTGGTCCTGTGGCTGGAGCGCGACGCCCACGACGCTCCCCGCGAGGGCGTCATCTCCAGTCCCCTCCACGGCGAGCTGCGCTTCGCGCCGGGCGGGCCGCTCCTCGACTTGCGCGGTGTGGCCTGGAGCGTCGAGGGCGCGCTGGCGGCGATCGGCGGATCGATCGACGATGGCCGGCTGCTGAGTCCCACCTACCCGGACGCCCTC
>DAINPC010000330.1:0-2222 GCA_036743695.1 Solirubrobacteraceae bacterium
CTGCGAGCAGCTGATCGAGTACGAGCGCGCGGCCGCGATCGAGCGGCGGGTGGTGGCCGCGCTCGGCCGGCGCTGGCTGGGCTGGGACGGTGCGGAGAGCCGTCTGCGCGACCTGCCGGCGGCGTCCGTGCTGGCCGGGACCTCGCCCGCGCTGCTGCAGTCCTTCGACCTGGCCGGCGGCCGTGCGCTCGCGCTCGTACGCGTCGCCCGTGAGGTGGCGGGCGGGCGCGTGGACCTCCACAGCCCCGACCACGAGCGCGGCTGGCGGCGCCTGCGGGCGATTCCGGGCATCGGCGCGTGGACGGTGGAGATGCTGGCGCTGCACGGCCAGGGCCGCCACGACCAGCTGCCGGCGGGTGACCTGGGGCTGCTCAAGCTGGTCGGGCGTCTGCTCGGCGGCGGCGATCCCCGGGCCCGCGCCGAGGAGGCGCAGGTGCGGGAGCTCTTCGCCCCCTATGGCGAGTGGGCCGGGCTGGCCTGGGCGCACATGACCGCGCTGTGAGGTCCACCACGGGTCGGGCGGTGGCGGTGCGGGGACGGAGGCGGTGCGGTGCGGGGCGGGGCGGGGGCCTCAGCCCTGGCGTGCCCGCACGCGTCCTCCGCGCGCGCTGCGATCGCGCTGCACCAGCAACGCGAAGGTTGGACATGCGCGGGCGGCACGGATAGCGTGCTCGACCTGCGAGCCGTGCAGCGGGGTCTCGTCCAGCAGCGGATAGCCCCACTCGTCGAGCGTGATCCGCTCGGGCAGCAGCTCGGCGCACATCCCGTGGGCCTCGCAGGTGATCGGGTTGACTCTGACGCGGTGGCTCATCGGCGCGGCGCGGCCTTGCGCGCGGATTCCTCGCTGAGGGGCCGCGCCGGCAGCGGCAGCTCCGGGGGGCGCGTGCAGCCGTCGCACGGCCCGTGGCGGGCGTGGTCGGCGAACTCGCCCTCGAACGCCTCCAGTGCGCTGAGGATCAGGTTGACCGCTCCGTCGGGATGGGCGCAGGCCCCGCGACGCGCTGTCAGCGAGGCGAGGCGCTCGACGCGCTGCACCGCCTTCGGCTGGGCCGTTCCGGCGGCGATCTCCTCGATCGTGTCCGCGAGCGAGTCCAGGCCGTGGATGCAGGGCCCGCACTGGCGGGCGCTCTGGCCGGCCATCCAGCGGGCTACCCGCGCGGTTTCGGCCACGGGACACGCCTGCTCGGAGAGCAGCAGCACGACGCCAGCACCGAGCGTGGCGCCGTGGGGAGCCAGGTGTTCCTTGGACAGGGCGACCCCGTGCAGTCGCTCGCCGCCCACCCAGGCGCCCGCGTAGCCGCCCAGCAGCACGCCGCGCACCCGCGCGGTGGTGCCGCCGCTGGCCTCGATCAGCGAGGACAGCGAGGCGCCGTGCTCGATCTCGTAGACGCCGGGATGGGCCACCGGGCCCGACAGGGTGACGAGCGTGGAGCCGGGTTGGGTGGCGGTCCCGAGCTGGCGGAACCAGGAGGCGCCATGACGGGCGATCAGCGCGATGTGGGCGAGCGTCTCGACGTTGTTGATCAGGGTCGGGCGGCGCCTGAGTCCCTGCTCGAAGGGCATCGGCGGGGTGAACGTCGGCTTCGCCGGACCGCCGCCCAGGTAGTTGACGAGCGCCGACTCCTGGCCCGCCACGTAGTGGCTTGGCACGGTCCTCAGGTGCACGTTGGGCGTGTGCTCCGAGCCCGCTATGCCGCGGCCCCGCTCCGCGATCGCCCGCTCCATGCTCTCCACGCTCGCGCCCGCGGACTCGCATGCGCACACGATCAGCTCATCCGCTCCCACGGCTTCCGCGGCGACGATGCCGCCGTCGAGCACCAGGTGGGGCAGCGTCTCCAGCAGCGTGCGGTCCTTGAGGCTCGCCGGCTCGCCCTCGGCGCCGTTGGCGATCACGATCGCACGGCCGCGGGCGCCCGCCACGGCGCGCATCTTGGTCGCCGTCGGGAAGGACGCGCCGCCGCGGCCGAGCAGCCCCGAGCGCTCGATCTCGTCGATCAGCATGGCCGCGTGCTCGCGCGTCTGCCTGCGCCGCCCGGCCCGCGCGCCCGGCACTGCTCCGTGCAGGGCGAGGTGCTCGTCGAGGCTCATGGCGCCGTGTGGCGGGATGCCGGCCAGCAGCCGAGGCAGCGCGGGCACGGCCGGCTCTTGGGGCTGCGGCGGCGACGGGCGCACCTCGGTCATGGCGGTCTGAGATCCGCTCATCACTTGCTCGGGCTGGAGGA
>DAINPC010000331.1:0-2163 GCA_036743695.1 Solirubrobacteraceae bacterium
CAGGACATCAGGTTTTGGTCCTGAGAATCGGGGTTCGAATCCCTGCCCCCCAGCTCCGACGCAGATCGGCGGCGAGCGAATAGCATCTGCGCGGTGAGCGCCCCCATCGTCTTGATCCTGGCCGCGGGCCAGGGCACTCGCATGCACTCCGAGAAGCCCAAGGGCCTGCACGAGCTGTGCGGGCGGGCGATGGTGCTGTGGCCGGTGGCCGCCGCGCGGCAGGCGGGCGCGGGGCGCGTCGTGGTGGTGGACTCGTCGCGGCGGGCCTTGGAGGCGATCCTGCCCGAGGGCGTGGAGCTGGTCGTGCAGCCGCGCGCGGACGGCACCGGCGGGGCGGTGGCCGCGGCGATGGCCGCGCTCGACGCGGCCCCGGAGGCGGAGCTCGATGCGGCGGCGCCGGTGGTGGTCCTCAGCGGGGACGTTCCGCTGGTGAGCGCGGCGGCGATCGGCGAGCTGATCGAGGCTCACAACGCCAGTGGCGCCGCGGCGACGATGGCGAGCACCGTGCTCGAGGATCCCTCGGGCTACGGGCGCGTGGTGCGCGACGCGGACGGCGCGGTGCAGCGCGTGGTGGAGACCAAGGGCCAGGGCGACTCCACGCAGGCCGAGCGCGAGATCCGCGAGGTCAACACGGGCATCTTCGTGTTCGCCGCCCATGCCCTGCGCGCGACGCTGCCGCACCTGAGCACCGAGAACGCACAGGGAGAGCTGTATCTGCCGCAGGTGCTGGATCTGCTCAGGGCGCAGGGCGCGCACGTGGCCGCCCACGTGGTCCACGACCAGCGGCTGGTGCTGGGCGTCAACGATCGCGCGGAGCTGGCGCGCGTGCGCAAGCTCGCGCAGGCTGGGATCCACGAGGCCCACATGCGCGCGGGGGTCGCCGTCGTGGACCCGGACGCCACGGTCATCGACGTGGACGTGGAGATCGGCCAGGACACCGTGATCGAGCCGTTCACCACCATCCGCGGCGCCACCAGGATCGGGCGCCTGTGCACGGTCAGGCACTCCTATCTCGTGGACTGCGTGCTGGAGGACGGCGCGAGCGTCGGGCCGTTCGCCTACCTGCGGCCCGGGACGGTGCTGCGCGCCGGCTCCAAGGTGGGGACGTTCGTGGAGGTCAAGAGCTCGGACATCGGAGCGGGCGCCAAGGTGCCCCACCTCTCCTACGTGGGCGACGCGGACGTCGGCGAGGGCTCCAACCTGGGCGCTGCGACCATCACAGCCAACTACGACGGGCGCGCCAAGCACCGCACGACCGTGGGACGCAGGGTGCGCACGGGGGTCGACACCACGCTGGTGGCCCCGGTGAGCGTCGGCGACGGCGCCTACACGGGCGCCGGCTCGGTCATCACCGAGGACGTGCCGCCCGGCGCCCTCGGCATCGCCCGCGAGCGCCAGAGCAACATCGAGGGATATTCAGAGCGCCGAGACCAATCGCAATGACCGATCTCACCGGGACCCCGACATGACCGACCCCACCGGGACCCCTACACTCCCTGGGGAGATGAGCGTGATGGACACGCGCACCCAGTCCTCGCGGGCCAGCCTGCCGATCGACTACAACAAGCGCCTGATGCTCGTCAGCGGGCGCGCGAACCCGCAGCTGGCGATCGACATCGCGGACAAGCTCGGGGTGGACCTCGGACCGGTGACGCTGAAGACGTTCTCCAACGGCGAGGTCTACTGTCGCTACGAGGAGTCGATCCGCGGGGCGGACGTGTTCATCGTGCAGTCCACCTGCGGCAACCCCCAGACGGGGGTGACGGCGAACGACTCGCTGATGGAGCTGCTGTTCATGATCGACGCCGCCGTGGGCGCCTCCGCGCACAGGGTGATCGCGGTGACGCCGTGGTTCGGCTACTCCCGCCAGGACAAGAAGTCCGCGCCGCGCGAGCCGATCTCCGCGCGCCTGGTCGCGCGCATGCTGGAGGCGGCGGGCGCCGACCGCGTGCTGACCATGGACCTGCACGCGGGCCAGATCCAGGGCTTCTTCCAGAAGCCCGTGGACCACATGACTGCGCTGTTCATGCTCACCCAGTACTTCACCGACCTTGGCCTGCCGGACCTGGTGGTGGTGGCGCCGGACGCGGGCAGGGTCAAGCTGAACAAGAAATTCGCATCCAAGATCGGCGCCGAGCTGGCGATCCTCGACAAGGAGCGCCC
>DAINPC010000332.1:0-2109 GCA_036743695.1 Solirubrobacteraceae bacterium
CATGATCTCGCCCGGATGGGCATAGGCCATCGGGAAGCCGAGAGCGACGCTCAGCCTCTGGGTGATCTCCCAGTCGGCAAAGCCGTTCAGCGGCGCCATCACCTTGCGGATCCGCTGGATGCGCCGCTCGGCGTTGGCCAGGCTGGTGGCCTTCATTGAAATGCTCAGCGGCACTAACGGCACGCGCAGCGCCGGGTCTCCGAGCAGGGTCCACATCTCGAGGTGTTCACGCCGCTGCACCGACAACGGTGTCTTGCCTCCGGTGCCGTCGGCCATGTCCACGATGATGAGGTCGCCGGGATTCGCCTTGTTCAGGTTCTTGAAGGGACCGTCCTTGAAGTTCCAGCTCTCGTGAGCCGAGAACACGGAGTTTGTTCCGTAGCCGGGCTTCAAGATATGAGTGCTGCTGTCGATTTGTGCGGTGGCGGGGATGGCGTCGTACCGGAACGAAACGGTCCCTGCCGCGCTCGTAGTAACCGACATGTGGTACCAGCCGATCTTGTTGTTCGCGTCGTGCGGGATGTCGAGAGAATTGTCTGCCAGGATACCAAGCGGCTCGATCGCGAAATCGATGCCGAGTGCCGGGATCTTCATGCGGGCTATCGAGCCGGTCGAAGGCGGCGATCCCGCCGCGGGGCTCGGAGCGGCCGAAGACGCGCGGGCGTCGTCGGCCGCGGCGGCCGATGTCGAGCGCCGCCAGATAGGTGAGTGCGCCTTTGCGCCGGTAGGTGTGCTCGACGCGTAGCCCACGCGAGCGCGCAGCAGGCGGCAGCGTCTGATGGATGCGAGCGCGCGCCTGGATCGACGGCTTCTCGTCGGCGCAGATCACGAACTCGCCCGGATGCAGCAGCCGGCCCTGCCAGCGGCCCTGATACAGATCGAGCACCGGCCCCGCCTTCTCCAGGAAGGCCGGGTCGGTGGGGAAGATCCAGGAGCGGTGTTGCCACGGCTTGAGCGCGTCTTCTCTGAGCCAGCGGGCGATCGTCGACGCCGACGCCTCGCAGACGCCGCGCTCGACGACCAGCCGGTGCAGCTCAGCGCGCGAGAAGCGCGAGAGCGGGACGCCTTGCGTGCGCGGCAGCTCGCACGCGAGCGCCTTCACCCGCGCGACCTCCTCCGGGGGGAAAACGCCGCGGACGGCCAGGCCGTGGCCGATCACCAAGACCGTCCAGCCGCTCCTCGAAGAAGCGTTTCCGCCACAACGACACCGTGCGCACCGAGCAGTCGAGCCGGCGCGCGATCTCCGCGTTCGTCCGCCCCCCAGCGGCAAGCAGGACGATCTTCGCCCGCAACACCTCGCCGTGCGGCACCGTGTAGCGGGCAGCCCTCGAACGCAGCTCCCGCACCTCCTCCTCGCTCAGATCGATCTCGAAAGGACTCTTCGCCATGGCGCCCTTCTTCGACGCCGGACACGCGGTCCCTGCAACCGATCATGTGCGTATTAACGGCCGGGAGCACTAAGGGGCCGCCGTACGTCTATCTAGCGGTACTGCGCTGCCGGCGAGCACGAGTCCTAAACGCTGCGAGATCACGTCGCCGGACACACCACACGCCGGACGGCCAGAGGTTCATCGCCGCGGCCAGTCGCGGCCACGCCGGTCGTTTGAAGTCTCGCTGGCCCTAGGCGCGATGCTCCGGTCCGGATGCGGCGCACTTCGACACGCGGTTACCGCTGGTAGGACGAGTACCCCGGCAAAAGCCCAATAGAGAAAGCCCCGTTTCCGGGGCTTTCTCCGTAGCAGGCCTGTAAGCCGGAGTACCGTCATGAGGTTGCAGACAGGGGCCCGCGGCCTGCTCGAAGGGCGGTCCCCATGCAATCCGAGGTCTCCGATTTCCTGCGCTACTGCCGGCTGGAGCGGCGCCTGGCCGACCTGACCTGCTCGGCCTACGAACGCGACGTGACAGCCTGCATGCGTTTTCTGCTGGCGGAGGGCTTCAGCGAGTGGAGAGCGGTGCGGCCGCCCGACCTGCGCGGTTTCCTGGCGACGGAGGCGGGGACGCGTCCGGCCGCCTCGAGCCAGGCGCGCACGGTGGCCGCGCTCAAGGGCTTCTTCCGCTTCTGCGTCGAGAACGAGTACCTCGAGCGGAACCCGGCGCTCGTTCTGCGCA
>DAINPC010000333.1:0-2091 GCA_036743695.1 Solirubrobacteraceae bacterium
CCTTCGACGAGCAGCGCGAGAAGGACGTCGTGTTCGAGAGCCACGGCCTGAAGCTCCTGGTGGATGGCGAGAGCCTGCAGTTCGTCAGCGGCTCCACCATCGACTACGAGGAGAGCCTGCAGGGTGCGGGCTTCAAGGTCAACAACCCCAACGTGGTGGCCGCCTGTGGCTGCGGCTCCTCCTTCCGGGTGGCCGAGGAGGAGCAGGTCTCAGCCGTCTGAGCGCGCGCGCCTCCGCGAGATCGCGGAGAGCGTCGTGAAGCGCCGCAGTTCGACCGCCGCCGCTGTTCTCGCTACCGCCGCCGCGCTGCTGTTCTGCGCCGGCGGGTGCGCAGGCACGGTGCACTCACGAGCGCCCGCGCGCTCGAGCCAGCCCGCGCCGGCCACGGGCCCCGCCTTCGGCCTGACCGAGGACAACGCGGATCTGCTCTGGAGTCCATCCGCCGCGGGCAGGACGGGGGGAGAGCCCTTCCAGGCTGCGCGGGTGGAGCTGGCGGCGCTGCATCCCGCCTATCTTCGCCTGATCGTGGACTGGGCCGCGCTGCAGCCGCGCCCGAACAGCCCACCCGCGCTGTCGCTGGACGTCAGCGGCTGCGCCCGGGGAGTCGGCCCGTGCGGCCGCTATGCGGGCATCCGCGACGAGCTGGCGGCGATCGCCTCCCAGCAGCGGGCGGCGGGCGGCGCGGGTTTCCAGGTCGTGGTGGTGATCCTCGGGGCGCCCTCCTGGGCGGCGCTCGCTGCATCCGGCTGCGAGCCGGCGGGGACAGCCGCCTTCTCGCGGCCGCTGCGGCCCACGGCGCTTGCGGACTACCGCGGCCTGATCTCCTCGCTGCTCACGCTTGCAGCCGCGGAGGGCGTCCCGCTTCGCTGGTGGAGCCCGTGGAACGAGCCCAACGATCCACGCTTCATCAGCCCCCAGCAGGCGTCCTGCGCCGCCGCGGGGCAGCCCGTCTCGGCGGGCGTCTACGCCCAGCTCGCGCGGGCAATGGCAGCCGCGCTGCGCGCCGGCGGCGGCGTCCACGACATGCTCCTGGGTGAGCTGGGAGACATTCAGCGCGACTCGCCGCACGCCACCAGCGTGGCGAGCTTCGTGGCGGCGCTTCCCGCCGACGTGCTGTGCCTTGCCGCCGCGTGGTCGATCCACGCCTATGCCTCTCGCCACGCGGGCGCCCCCGCGGATGCGGTGCAGGCGCTGGAGGGTGCGCTGGATTCGCGCGGCGGCTGCACGCGCACGGCGCCCATCTGGGTCACCGAGGCGGGCGCGGGCGCGGCGCATCCCGGTCTGCCCAGGCCGCCGGGCGCCAGCGACGAGCTGGCGGGGTGCAGAGCGCTCGCCGGCCAGCTGCTCGGCTGGTATGCCGACCCACGCGTTGGTGCCGTCTTCCAGTACACCTTCCGCGAGGACCCGGCGTTCCCGGTCGGCCTGGCGAGCGCGGACCTCTCCCACCTGTATCCCGTCTACCGCCTGTGGCTCGCCTACACGCGACTGCGGGCGGCCGGCGAGCCGCCTCCCGACCCGGTCGGCGCCTGCACCTAGCCCCGTACCCGCCTACCCGCGCGTCGCACGCGGGTCGGCCTGTGTAGCCGGCGCTGTGGGCGGTCCGATCCCGGCCTGCGCATTGCAGTTAAGTTGGACAGCCAGCCGGAGGTGTTGGCTGCACAGCCAGCTTGGGAATCGGAGAATCGCCGGGAGCATAGGGTTGACGTAAGAGCGATGGCTGTGCTACCGTGGCCACGACATGATGTCAAGCGTCGTAAGGGGAATCGGATCGCCTAGGCCGATAGCAGTCCGCGGGTTTTGCACGTGGGAGTCGGTGCCGGTGGGTCCCGACGTCATTCGGGCTTGACCTTGACGCAGGCGGTGTTTTCTGCCAACGTCAGATGTACAGTGCCGCCGGCTGAGGGTCAGCCCGCGGTTACGACTGGCTTCGGGGCATCTCTGTCCTGAAGGGGGATTCCGGGGTCGGTCGATCTAACCCTAGAGGGAAAAGGAGTAGTGGATAGATGAAACGTATCAAGATGATGGGGCTGTGCCTTGTCGCGGTGTTCGCGATGAGCGTGGTGGCCTCCTCGGTCGCCTCGGCCGTCACCT
>DAINPC010000334.1:0-2073 GCA_036743695.1 Solirubrobacteraceae bacterium
GCCACCGGGCGTCCCTTTGACAGGTAGCGCGCGGCGTTCTCGCCCTGCGCGCCCCACACGGTGACGTTGAAGTAGTTGGGCTTGTCCTCCCATTCCCCCGTGCTCCCGTTCTTGCGGCGCGTGTTGCACGCCACGCGCAGACTGCACACGGAATTGCCGCTGGGCAGCGAACGCAGCTCGGGGTCGGCGGTCAGGTTTCCGGTCAGCACGACTCGATTGATGTTGGTGGCAGCCACGGTTCCTCTTCCTTTCAGCTCTTGTTGCTCTGGCGGTCCGGTGGACCCGAGCGTCTCTGCTCGCGCTCGAAGCCTCGAGTCTAGAGCGGCCCGCGGGCGCAATTGCTCCCCGGCCGCGCCGGGATCCCGCTCATTGCGAGGATCGCTTGGCGCGCGTGGAGGTGCGGAAGACCTCGTCCCAGTATGGCGCGCTGATCCCGAAGCCGCGCGTGTCGTCCTGGAAGTGATGGCGCATGTGCCGCTCGCGCAGCATCCGGCCGAGCCGGCCGTGCGGGCGGAAGTGGTGCAGGTAGTAGTGCATCATGTCGTAGATCAGGTAGCCCGTGAAGAACCCCGCGCCGATCGAGGGCGCCAGGCGCGAGCCGAAGATCAGGAAGAGCAGGCCGAACACCGCGGCGGCCAGCGGCACGCTCACGGCCGGGGGCATCACCAGGCGCATCGGGTCGTTGGGGTGGTCGTGGTGAACCCCGTGGATGATCCAGTGCATCCGCGCGCCCAGTCCGTCCGCGGGCTCGAAGTGGAAGACGATCCGGTGCAGCCAGTACTCGAACAGCGTCCACAGGGCGTAGCCGGCGATCGCGAGCCCCAGCACCGAGCCGATGCCCCGGTCCGACAGCCCCCAGGCGGCCATGGCGGCGATGGCGGGCAGGAAGATGATCATCGGAACCGCCGGATGCACGCGCGAGAGGGCGTCCAACACCCGCGACTCGAACATCGGCGGCGACGCGCGCAGCACGTCGGTCCTGCTCGTGGATCGCTCGCTCATGTCCTCGGCCCAGCCCATGGACCCGATCTTATTACGCTCGCGGCCAGTCCGTAAGGGCGGAAAAGTACCCAACGCTGCCGTGGCACCTCGCCATGCTACTCGCGCGGACGCAGCTAGGAGGCGAGCTCGGCGACCGGAGCCTCAGCCGCGGGCTGGACATCCGGCTCGGCGACCGGAGCCGCGGCCGCGGGCTGGACGTCCGGCTCGCTCTCAGGCTGCGCCTCGGGCTCGCTGCGATGCGCGGGCGCGGCCGAGGGAGCGGCCGAGGCCGCCGAGGCGGAGCCCATGTCCGGCGCGTCGGGGACGCCCGGCTTGAGCTTGATGAGCCGGAAGCGCAGGATGCCGTCGGTGATCCGCAGCGTGCGGTTCAGGCCGGCCAGCAGCTCCGGGGCGTCCGCGTGGAACTGCAGCAGGTGGTATTCGGCGTTGGCCTTCTTCTCGATCGGGTAGGTCAGCGCTCGCTCGCCCCAATCGTCGTGGCGCAGCAGCTCGCCCTGCGCCTCGATGCTCGCGCGCGTGTCTGCGACGATCTTGGCGCGCACCGAGTCCTCCGCCTGGAGGTCCAGCAGGAGCACGAGGTCATATGTGGGTGCGGGCAGGGTCACGTGAGGCGCTGGGCGAAAGAGTAGCGCGTCACGGCTCGCCTGCCGAGCCACCCGGCGCGCTCGGCCCGTCCGCCACCTGCCGCGAGCGGCCCTTGGCGCGGATGTCGGCGAGCTGCTCGTCGATCCAGTCGCCAGGGTCGCGGGAGGTGACGATCTCCACGAGTCCCTCCGCCCGGCGGCGGCGCTCGCCGGGCTCCATGGTCAGCGCCGCGTAGATCGAGTTGGCCAGCTCCTCGATGTCGAAGGGGTTGACCGACAGCGCGAACTCCCCGAGCTCCTCGTGCGCGCCGGTGTTCTCCGAGAGGATCGAGACGCCCTCGCGCTCGTTGACGATCGGACCCTCCTTGGCCACCAGGTTCATGCCGTCGAACATGGCGTTGACGAGCAGCACGTCGTAGTGCTTGTAGGCGGCCATCGCCTCGTCCAGGTCGTCGCGCAGCTTCAGCTGGATCGGCATCCAGTCCGG
>DAINPC010000335.1:0-2048 GCA_036743695.1 Solirubrobacteraceae bacterium
CGGTCGCGCCGGACTCCTTGACGGGGCCGATGGTGGTCTCGAACATCAGGTTGAAGTCGCGCGCCTCCGTCAGCGAGCACTCGTCCGTCTCGCCCGGGTGCTTGGACGGTTTGCGCCCGCACGCAAGGTCTGCGAGATGGTCCGCGCGGAAGCGCTGGCCGCACGTGCGGCAGTCCACCAGCGGGTCGGTGAAGCCGGCGAGGTGCCCGGAGGCCTCCCACACGCGCGGGTGCTGGAGGATGGCCGAGTCGATCGCCACGATGTCGTCGCGCTCCTGCAGCATCGCCCGCCACCACTCGTTCTTGACGTTGCTCTTCAGCAGCACCCCGTAGTGGCCGTAGTCGTAGGTCGAGCCGACTCCGCCGTAGATCTCCGAGGAGGGGAACACGAAGCCGCGCCGCTTGCACAGCGCGACGACCTTCTCCATGGTGACTGGGGATTGCTCGGTCATGGCGGGCTGCGGATGGTAGTGGAGGCTTCCCGTGCCCGGATCGGACCCGCGGGCGGGGACGGTGGGCGCGGGCGGACGGCACCGGGCGGCGGGCGCCTAACATGCGGCGCGGTGGCGCGGATAATGATCGTCGGAGGGGGCTGCAGGGGACGGCTGCTGGCGGCGGAGATGGCGGCGGAGGGGCACGCCGTGCGCATCAGCACCCGCACCGAGGCCGGGCGCGCCGCCATCGAGCAGGTGGGCGCCGAGTGCTGGATCGGCACTCCCGACCGTCTGGCCACGCTGCGGGGGGCGCTCGACAGCGTCACCATCCTGTGCTGGATGCTCGGCCGCGCCGCCGGCTCGGAGGAGGCGATCCGGGCCCTCTTCACCACGCGCCTGGAGCTGTTCCTGACGCAGGCGATCGACACGACCGTGCGGGGCTTCATCTACGAGGCGCGTGGAACGAGCACGCCGGCGGAGGTGCTGGCGGAGGGTGAGCGCACGGTGCGCACGCTCACCGAGCGCAGCGCCATCCCCGCGGCGTTTCTCACCTGCGACCCCGACGACGTGGGCGCGTGGCTGGCGGAGGCTCGGGCCGCGGTCGATTCGCTGCTCACGCGCCGATGATCCCACGCTGCGGTCAAGCCCCCGGCTAGGTGGACCGATGAGGCCCGCAGGATGTCCGGAGATCGCTCTCGATACGGCCTGGTTGTCTCGGCTGTGGGCGCGATCGTGCTGGCGGTGTCCGTGTTCCTGCCGTGGTACGGGGTGAGCTTCACCGCCGCCGGCGTGGCGTTGGTCCAGCAGGTCGGCGACCAGGTGGCCTCGCAGCTCAGCAACGCCTCGCTGCAGAGCTACGTGAGCGGCCTGCACGCCAGCCTCGGCGGCCTCGTCGGCCAGCAGTTCGTCGCGCTCAGCGCCCACCAGGCGCTCAGCCACCTGAACATCATCCTGCTGGTGCTCGCCGGCCTGGCGCTGCTGGACGCGCTGCTGCCGCTGGCGCTCCCGTCCGACGCGATGCCCGCCGGCGCGGGCGCCTCCGTCGCCGTGCTGGGCGCCGTTGCCACCGTGTGCGTGCTCTACCGGATGATCGACCCGCCCTCGCCGGCGGGCGGGCTCGTGTCGCTGTCGCTGCGCGAGGGCGCCTGGCTGGCCCTGCTCGGCGCGCTGACCATGGTGCTCGGTGGCCTGTGGCCGCGCGTCGCACCCGCCGCGAGCGCCTCCGAGGCGCAGGTGCGCGGCGCCTGGAGCGGCCTGTCCGGCTGGACGCCCGGCAGCTGATAGCCGGCGGATCGCCAGCGCCGCGCCCGGGTCGTGGCGAGTGGTCGCAGCGGGTGGGGGGAGCCCCGCGGGCGCGCTATCCTGACTGGTAATCTCTGTAAAGCCGATCAGGATTTACACTTGCGGGTCCTTCCTCCGAAGTCCGCGACGGCTATCTGTCGAGAAAGGAACAAACCATGACGCTGCAACTTGGCGAGGAAGCCCCCGACTTCGTGGCCGACACCACCGAGGGCCGCATCAAATTCCACGACTGGATCGGCGACTCCTGGGCGGTGCTGTTCTCGCACCCGAAGGACTTCACGCCCGTCTGCACGACCGAGCTCGGATACATGGC
>DAINPC010000336.1:0-2038 GCA_036743695.1 Solirubrobacteraceae bacterium
GGTGAGCGTCGGGCAGAACCAGGTGATCTTCGAGCTCGGCGACATCGTGCTCTCCTCACGGCTGATCGACGGGCAGTTCCCCAACTATCGCCAGCTGCTGCCCGAGTCCGTCGAGCACGAGCTGCGCCTGGCGAGCGCTGAGCTGACCGATGTCGTGCGACGCATCAGCCTGCTCGCGCAGAAGAACGCGCCGCTGCGGTTGAGCTTCACCGAGGGCACGCTCACCATCTCCGCCCAGACCCCCGACGTGGGCGAGGCCAGCGAGGCGATTCCGGTTCCCTTCCACGGCGAGTCGTTCGAGATCGGCTTCAACCCCGAGTTCCTTCGCGACGGGCTGGAGAGCATCGACTCCGAGGAGCTCGTCCTCAAGCTCATAAGCCCCCTGCGCCCCGGCCTGATCGAATCACCGGACACGGGCGATTTCGTCTATCTGATCATGCCCATCCGCCTGAACGTCTAGGCGCCAGCGTGCGCGTCGTCAGCGTGGAGATGCGCGACTTCCGCACCTACCCGCGCGCCGAGGCGCACCTCGGGGGGGGGCTCACGGTCCTCCACGGTCCGAACGGCGCCGGCAAGTCCAACCTCTTGGAGGCGCTCTATTTCGGCTGCACAGGGCGCTCGCCGCGCACGCGCAACGACCGCGAGCTGATCCGCTTCGGCGCGCAGACCACCCGCGTCTCCGTGCACCTGCTGGACGGCTCCGAACCGCACGATCTCAGCGTGGGATACGGGACGGTGGCCGAGAGCCCGCAGGCCGTCAAGCGGATGACCTCCGACGGCGCCGAGGTTGAGCGCCTGCTCGACGTCCAGAACAGGCCGCTCATCAGCGTGTTCCTTCCCGACCGTCTGGAGCTTCTGAAGGGACCCCCAGCGCTCCGCCGCGCACACCTCGACCAGGTCGTCGCCGCCATCTGGCCGTTGCGCGCGCAGACGCGCAGAGAGTATTCGCGCGTGCTGGCGCAGCGCAACGCGCTGCTGGGGCGGATCCGCTCCGGGCGAGCCTCGCAGTCCACGCTGTCCACCTGGGACCGGGAGCTCGCCGTCAAGGCGCTGGCCGTGCGCGAGCACCGCGCGCAGGCCGTCTCGCTGCTCGCCGAGCCGTTCGCTGGGCGCGCCACCCAGCTCGGGTGCAGCGGAGAGCCGACGCTGGAGTACCGCCCCCGCTCCCGGGCGGATAGCGAGGAGGAGTTCGTGGCCGAGTTGCAGGAGCGCCTGGCGGGGGACCTCGAGCGGGGCTTCTCCGGCCACGGCCCCCACCGCGACGAGCTGGCCGTCGTGCGTGACGGACGCGAGCTGCGTGTCTACGGATCGCAGGGCGAGCAGCGCCTGGCCGTGCTCGCGCTGCTGCTCTCAGAGCGCGCCGTCCTGGCCCGTGAACGCGGGCGCACGCCGCTGATGCTGCTGGACGACGTCATGAGCGAGCTCGACGGCGAGCGCCGCGAGCTGCTCGCCCGCGAGCTCTCCGCCGGGGGTCAGAGCGTGATCGCGACCACCGACCTCTCCCACGTGCCTGGCGCCACAGACGCCGCGGTGACGCGGCTGCGCATCTCCCCCGGGACGATCCTCCAGGAGGCCGTGGCCGCATGAGCAGAGCCGCGCCGCGGATGCTCTCCAGCGCCCTGGAGGGCCTCACCTCGGCGCTCGCCCCGGCCACGACGCTCGCGCGCGTTCAGGGGGTTTGGGAGCGAGCAGCCGGGAGCGCGATCGCCGCCGCCGCGCGCCCCACCGCCGAGCGCGACGGGGTCCTGACGGTCACCTGCAGCGCCGCCGTGTGGGCTCAGGAGCTGGACCTGATGGCCGGCGAGCTGATCTCCCGCCTCAACGGTGCGCTCGGCGAGGAGGCCATCCGCGAGCTGCGCTGCCGGACGGGTTGACGCGGGACGCCCCGCGACGGCGCCTTGAAAGCCACATTTTCCTGGAGTTTGCAGGGATTTCGCGCCATTTTGCGCCCGGAGGAGAGTGGCCTTCGTGCTATCCTTTCGGACATACCTAACCCGCCCCGGCCGTGGACCTCGCGCCCCGGAATCCGGGGCGTTCT
>DAINPC010000337.1:0-2034 GCA_036743695.1 Solirubrobacteraceae bacterium
CGGCGCCGTTCGGGGCGGCCTCAGGCTACGTGCAGTTCATCTCCCGCAACGGTGTGGTCTACGTGCCGAGCGGCCAGGGCGCCTCGCCGACGAGGATCGCGATCACCGGCCTGGACCGGAGGATCGCCGCTCGCGGCACCGGCAGCAGCCTGACGGACAGGAGCGTGAAGGGCACCAGCCTGCGCGTGCTCACCGCAGGGACGGGGCCGGGCGGCGCTGTGCTGATCGCGCGGCCGCTGACCGAGGTCGAACGGGAGCTCAGCAGGCTGCTGCTGATCCTGGCGCTGATCGGCGGCGGCGGGATCGTGCTGGCGGCGCTGCTGGGGACGCTGGTGGCGCGCACGGCGCTGGCCCCGATCGCGCGCTTCACGCGCAGTACGGAGACGCTCACGGGAAGCCTGGATCTGTCGCGTCGGCTGGAGGTGGAGGGCCGTGACGAGCTGGCGCGGCTGGCGGAGAGCTGCAACGGGACGCTCGACGCGCTGGAGCGATCGGTCCAGGCGCAGCGCCACCTGATCGCGGACGCCAGCCACGAGCTGCGCACGCCGATCTCCTCGCTGCGAGCGAACATCCAGATCCTGGGCGAGGCCGACAGGCTGCCCGCGGAGGAGCAGGAGGGGCTGCGCAGGGACATCGTCGAGGAGCTGGACGAGCTGACGGCGCTGGTGGGCGATGTGCTCGAGCTGGCACGCGGCGCGGAGGAGCAGGGGCCCGCTGACGACGTGCGCTTGGACGAGCTGGTGCAGGGGGCCGTGCAGCGCGCGCGGCGGCGCAGCGATCTGCGCTTCGAGCTCGACCTCGAGCCGACGGTGGTCAGCGGGCAGGGCGACAGGATCGCCCGCGCGGTGTCCAACCTGGTGGACAACGCCCGCAAGTGGAGCCCGGACGGCGGCACGGTCGAGGTGTCCGTGAAAGATGGCGTGCTGGCCGTGCGCGATCACGGCCCGGGCTTCCAGGAGGCGGATCTGCCGTTCGTCTTCGACCGCTTCTACCGCGCCCAGGACGCGCGCAAGCTGTCCGGCTCGGGGCTGGGCCTGGCGATCGTGCGCCAGGCGGCCGAGGCCTGCGGCGGCTTCGTCCAAGCCGAGAACGCTCCGGGTGGCGGCGCGCTGCTGCGCGTGGGCTTCGGCCGGCAGCTGGAGCTGCCCGGTCCGGCGGACTCGGGAACTGACGCGGAGGCGGTCGGAGAGGCGTAGCCTCGGTTGCCCGAGCGGGGAGGACATTCGCAGGATTCGTCTAATACGTCTGTCTATGCCCCCCAGCTTGGGGCTCCGTACGTAGTCCAATGGGGTTGGAAGCTCAGATGAGTTCTATCGGGAGGTCGGCATGAGGTCCCACGTTCGGTATTCGCTGCTCGCGCTGGTCGTAGGTGCCCTCGTCGCCGTCTCCGCGCCAGCCGCGCAGGCCGAATTCAAAGCGACGGGATTCGAATCGCTGACATGCAAAGTGCCCGACACGTCGGGATGCTCCGAATTGTTCATGCAGGCCGCTGGCCATCCCGACTTCGGGATCACGGACTTCACGTTCAACGAAGCGTGGCTGGAAGGCGGCAACGATGGCATCAAGGTGATCCGGACCGATCTGCCCGTCGGGTTCAGTACCAACCCGCAGGCTCTGCCGCAGTGCTCGCTGACCGAATTCAATAAAGACGAATGTAGTCCTGGCACGAAAGCGGGCTCGCAGGAAGTCACAGTCTTCTTCGGAGGCGCCTTCCATGAAGCCACAGGCACGGTCTTTAACCTCGTCCCCGAAGAAGGCATCCCGCTGGAGTTCGGAATCCACATCCCGACGCTAGCCGCTCACTCGCTTCTCAAGGGCTTCGTCAGCTGGCACAAGGAACGGGAAGCCACCGAAGAGGGGGTCGAATCCGGCGACTACCACGAGTTCTTCAAGACAGAAACGCACCACCCCCTCTCATCCGGACTAGAAGCTCCCCTCTTCCACTCGCGCCTCTTCTTCGAAGGCAACAAGGGCACCACGGGCAAGGGCTTCCTCCTGACCACCCCGACGGCCTGCCCCGGGCCCCAGACGAGC
>DAINPC010000338.1:0-2012 GCA_036743695.1 Solirubrobacteraceae bacterium
AGAGCCCCTCGATCGAATCCACGTCCGGCTTGTCCATCTGGCCGAGGAACTGCCTCGCGTAGGCCGACAACGACTCCACGTAGCGCCTCTGCCCCTCCGCGTAGATCGTGTCGAACGCGAGGCTCGACTTGCCCGAGCCGGACAGGCCCGTGATCACGACCAGCGCATCGCGCGGCAGCTCTAGCGAGATGTCCTTGAGGTTGTGCTCGCGCGCCCCCGAGACGACTATTTGATTGCCCGCGGCCATCTGCGATGCATTCTATGACTGCGAACAGACGTTCGCCTGCGCGCTCGGCGCTCAGCCTTCGACGGCGGCGTACACCTCGTCGATCAGCTTCGGCCGATCGGGCAGCTGGTAGTTCTCCGCGAGATAGCGCTCGGTGTCCGCGCGCGACTCGCCGTTGAGCGCCATGTTGAGGGCGATCAGGCGTGCCCCGTCGAGGTCGCCGGGGTTGGCGTCGGCGGGCGCAGGCTGCGCGGCCTCCGCCGGGGCGGGAGCGGGCCGCGCGGGCTGGACGGCGGTCGGTGCGGGCGCAGGCGCAGTGCCCAGCGCGTCGTCGAGCTCTGACTCGAACACCCGGCTGTGCTCGCGCTCGGGGAGGTTGCGTCCGGAGGCAGCATCGTAGAGCTCGCCCATACCGGCTTCAACGGCGGAGAGGTCGGCGGCAAGCCGGCCGGCGCCGGAGCGCAGGCTCTCGATCAGACCGCTGACCTCGCCGTCCATCGAGCCGACCCGCTCCAGCAACGTGGCCGTGACCTGCGCCACCGCGGCGACGTGCGCCCGGGCCTTCTCCACGGCCTCCACGCGGGTGCTCTCGGCGTCGCGGTCGGCCGCCTCGCGCACCTGGCGTGCGGCGTCGAGCGCGTGGCGCTCGATCTCCGCTGCGGCCGTCTCCGCCGCCTCGAGGATGCTCTGCACCTGGCTGCCCGCGGTCGAGGCCATGGAGATGTCCGTGCCGCCGGTGATGGCCGCGCGCTGCAGATCCTCGAACTCGCCCGCCAGCGCCCGCAGGTGGGCGTCCACCGCCGAAGGGTCGTATCCCCTGCGTCCGATGGGGAAGTCCCTGCGTTCGATTGCCTGCCTGTCGAGCTCCACGGCGGGCATGCTAGGCGATGTCGCTGCTTGGGGTCCCGCTAACGGAAGCCTGGCCCGCGGGCGCTTCCTCGGAGCGGATCTCCTGGAGGTCGCGACGCAGCTCGCGCAGCTCGTCGCGCAGCTGTGCCGCATACTCGAAGCGCAGCTCATCGGCGGCCGCGATCATCTCCTCCTCCAGCTCGACCTCCATCCGCTCGAGCTCGTGCCGGGGCATCTCGGCTGCCCTGCGCCTGACGGAGCGGCGCTTGCGGCCCCGCGGCACCTTGGACTCCCCCTGCAGGAACTCCGCGATGTCAGATATTCCCTTGACGATCGTCGCGGCCGTTATGCCGTGCTGCTCGTTGTAGGCGAGCTGGATCTCGCGGCGGCGATCGGTCTCGGAGATCGCGGCGCGCATCGCGCGTGTCTGCTTGTCGGCGTACATCAGCACGGTCCCGTCCACGTTGCGCGCGGCCCGGCCGATGGTCTGGATCAGCGAGGTCTCCCCGCGCAGGAAGCCCTCCTTGTCGGCGTCCAGGATCGCCACCAGCGAGACCTCCGGCAGATCCAGGCCCTCGCGCAGCAGGTTCACGCCGACGAGCACGTCGTACTCGCCCAGTCGCAGGTCGCGGATGATCTGGATGCGCTCCAGCGTGTCGATCTCCGAGTGCAGGTAGCGCGTCTTGAAGCCCATCTCCAGCAGGTACTGGGAGAGGTCCTCGCTCATCTTCTTGGTCAGCGTCGTGACCAGCACGCGCTGATTGCGCTCGACCCGCTTGCGCACCTCGTTCATCAGGTCGTCGATCTGGTTCTTGGTCTCGCGCACCTCCACCGCCGGATCGACGACCCCGGTCGGGCGGACGATCTGCTCGACGATCCGCGTCGAGTGCGTCCGCTCGTATTCGCCGGGCGTGGCGGAGACGAACATCAGCTGCGG
>DAINPC010000339.1:0-1968 GCA_036743695.1 Solirubrobacteraceae bacterium
AATCCGACCGCGCCCAAGGAAAGCAATGCAGAGAGGCCGAAGCCGACGGTGTCATGCACATCGTCTGCTTGGAGGCCACGATGCACGCCGACCTCGACACTCTCTGCACGGTCGTTTATTGCACAGCTGACGATCTTCTGCCAGAGGCAAGGAACAACGCTCGTCGCCGGCTCACCGACGCCGAAGTGGTCACGCTCTGCGTCGCCCAGTCGATCATGGGCATCCCCAGCGACCGGCGCTTCCTGCGAACCGCGCGGCGCCAGCTCGGCCACCTGTTCCCGGTTCTGCCCACCCAGTCGGCCTACTTCAAACGGCGCCGCCGGCTGGCCGGTGCCATCGAGTGGTTGCTCGTCCACTTCGCCGCGCAGAGCCCGGGCTCTCGCGACGACCTGCTGCTCATCGATTCGACCCCGGTGGAGTGCGCCAGAAGCCGCGAGACGGTCAAGCGCTCGGCGCTCGCAGACGTCGCCGACTACGGCTGGTGCGCCTCCCATTCGCGCTTCTTCTGGGGCCTGCGCCTGCACCTGCTGGCCGCCCCCGACGGTACGCCCCGGGCGTTCACCCTGGCCTCGCCGAAGCGTGACGAACGCGAGGTCGGCCTTGAGCTCCTGGGGCGCTGCAGCTGCCGCGGCGCGGTGCTCATCTGCGACAAGGGCTACGCGGGTCGCGACTTCGCGGCCGCCGTCGCCGAGATGGGCGCCCTCGTCGTACGCCCGGTGCGCAAGGACGAACCCGGCCACGGTCCTCACCTCGCCCCCATCCGCCAGCGCATCGAATCGATCTTCTGGACCTGCAAGGACCTGCTCACCCTCGAGCGCCACGGGGCGCGCACCATGGCCGGGCTGCGTGAGCGTATCCTCGCGCGCTTCCTCTGCCTCACGGCCTGCATCAGCCTCAACCACCGGCTGGGACGTTCCAGTCGTGCCCTTGTCGACTACTGCGCCTGAGGCTGTGGGCGTGGAATCAATCATCTAGAGGCTTGATGCGGGTTCAGCGCCCGTCGTAAGCCGCGAGGGCGCGCGGTGGGCGCCCGAGGAGGGTGTTGAGGAACATGCCGAGGGTCAAGGCCAGCAGTCGTTGCACGATCCGTTGGGCGAGGCCGGGGAGCGTCTTGGCGAGATGGTCCTCCAGGCGCATCTGGCGCTTGAGGGTGGCGAACACCGACTCGATGACGAGGCGGATGCGGGCCTTGCTGATCTCCGCGGGCGGGCGCTCGCCGAGCCTGTGCCTCGCGGGCACGATGAGCTCGACGCCGACCAGATGGAGGCTCTCGTGATGCTCACGGCCGCGGTGACCGGCGTCGGCGAAGAGCAGGCTGCCGGGGTGTGCGCAGGCGAGGGCGAACACGCCCTCACGCTCGTTCTCGCCCGCCGGCCGCAGGTCATAGCCGAGCGGCGTTCCGCAGCGGTCGCTGACGAGGAGCAGGCGCAGGCCCCAGTACCAGCGGCTCTTGGCGGCGCAGTAGCCGTAGGCGGCCTGGCCGGCGAACTCGCTCTTGCTGGCGCAGCCGGCGTAGTTCGCGCAGGAGAGGAGGGTGCCGTCGACGAGGCGCACGCTGCCGCAGGCGATGAGCTCGGCGAGGCCCAGCTGCACGCGCGTGATCTGCGGCGTCAGGCGCCGCAGGCGGCGATTGAACTGCGACTGCCCGGGGAGCTCCGGGAAGCAGCCCGGCAGCAGGCGCCCGATGGTGCCGAGAAACTGGCGGTCCGAGACCAGACCGGTGACGGCCTGGGCGACCGCCAGGGCGATCAGCTCCTGATCGGTAGCCTTGCCCTGCGGCCCGCAACGAGGGATAGACAGCGAGCAGGCGAACACATAGGCTGCGGTGACGAGGGTCTCCAGCGAAGCGTCCATCTCGTGCTCCAATCACGAGGTTGCCGAGCTGGAGACCCTCTTCTTATGTCGATGCCCGCCTCCTGCCTGGGCGGACAACCCGCATCAAGCCTCTAGCTCTGGAACTCATCGACG
>DAINPC010000340.1:0-1948 GCA_036743695.1 Solirubrobacteraceae bacterium
GGCCCGCTCGATCACCGACTGCTCCTCATTCCAGTGCTCGCGGGGGGCAGCGCCGACGACCACCGAGGTCGCGTGCGAGCCGGCGACGAGGCAGGCGATCTCCACATAGCGCGTGTTTGCGGACGTGGTGTAAGCGTCGCGCACGCACGTTCCGTGTCCGGTGAGAAAGCGAAGGCCACCGGCCGCGCCGTCGGACTTCGCTTCCCGATCGCCCTCCCCGACATTGTGGCGTACGCGAAAAGCGGCCCAGCCGGCGAGCGTCTCGGCGCCCTGGCGCGGCGTCAGGTTGAGATATGCGAGGTAGTGGCCTCGTGGGTCGAACAGCCCTGCGGATGCGGTGCCGCGATCACCGGGAAGCGTGTGCCAGTCGGGCGGATACGCGATCGTGGCTCCGGTGGCGAGCCGCGCGCTGCGCCAGTCTGCAGGCGCAGGGGCGGGCGCCAGCCACGCGAACCCGGCCTCGGCCTCGTTGGGAGCCGGGCCTGCTTGCCGCGCGGTGCTGGCCGCGACGCCGGGCGGCGGCGAGCTGGCGCTCGCGCCGCACCCGCTCACCGCCATGGCCAGCACGCCGAGAAGCCCTGCCCTATAGGTTGCCGTCACCATCGCTGGGACCGCCGCTGTTGTCGCCGTCGCCGTCGCCGCCGCCGTTCTGGGGAATCCCGGAGGCTGACGCAGCTGGTGTCGAGGTGGTTTCGGGCGCGGCACTCGAGGACGAGGATGTCGCCGGGGTCGCCGAGCTTGAGGAGCTGGACGAACCGGAGTAGCCCGAGCTGCCGCAACCGGCCGCCACGAGTGCAGCCAGCACGACGGCGAGCGCTCCCAATCGCCGAACGGTCCTGTTCGTCTCCCCTTCAAAGGTCGTCATCTTCATCGGTGGGTCCTCCTGTTTGTCGCTGTGCCGGCCACCGTCGTGCCGCTGAATAGGCCAAGCGGCGTGGTGGCCGTGTGAGCTAAGACCCCACGCGGAGCGAATGCTTCCCTCTGCGACGATGCTACGTCGGCGACATCGCGAACGGGCTGGATTGGCTTGCGCCCATGAGACCCAGCCGCTGACAGACTGCCTGGGACGGCGGCATCCGCTGGCTCGACTGTCTCAGCCGGCCTCTTTCCACGTGTGGCGGGCCTCCCGTACGCCATAGAACATGATCGCGATCAAGCTCGGGGTCCCGCAGGCATAGACGCACTATGAGCGCCCCGGCGATGCGCTCGCGCCGCCCCGCCCGTGCGATTCCGCAGGATA
Organism: Solirubrobacteraceae bacterium; assembly: GCA_036743695.1. GTDB lineage: Bacteria > Actinomycetota > Thermoleophilia > Solirubrobacterales > Solirubrobacteraceae > Palsa-744. The sequence continues at coordinate 1,241 of DAINPC010000340.1, forward strand.
TGCCGAAGCTTCGACGCCTGTGGGAAGGCCCGACCGGCCGGGCCGTTGATCCCCCGCGACGGCCAGGGTATGCTCGGTCGCAATGGCCCAGAGCGACAGGCAGATCCCCGAGAACGCGCGATGCTCGATGTGCAAAGGATCGGGATGGACCTGGTGGGCACCGGTTGTGGACCCACCGCAGGAGGGCAGGTGGGTCGTATGCCGCGAGTGCATCGGCACGGGGCGCACCGACCAGAAGGGCCGCAAGCGGCAGAGGCCGACCGAGCCGCCGCCCGGCTGAGACACGCGTTGTCCTCTAGCGCCGTCCGGATCTGCGGGCGCCGCCCGGGGCGAGGCTAGCGGTCAAGCTCGAACCAGACGCACGTGCCGTCGCGGGTCGAGACACCCCAACGGCTTGCGAGGCCATCGAGAATGATGAATCCCCTGCCGCCCAGGCTGTCGTTCCGCTCTGGCAGCGCGCCGGGGTCCAGACCCGGCCCACGGTCGCAGACCTCCGCACGAATTCGCTCGGACGCAACCGCGAGATGGAAGGTCACATGGTGGTCGGCGTCCGCACCGCCGTGCACGACCGCGTTGTTGATGAGCTCGGAGACGAGCAGCCGGAGCATGTCCTGCTCCTCGCGAGTCAGGATCTCGCCGAACTGCTTGACGATGCCCTGGCGCGCTGCGGACGCGGCATGAACGCTTCCGGGAAGGTCAACCCGCGAG
>DAINPC010000341.1:0-1943 GCA_036743695.1 Solirubrobacteraceae bacterium
TGGCCGTGCATCACGTTGTGGCCGATCTCCATGTTCTCCAGGATCTTCGCCACCGACAGCGCTGCCGTGCCCGCCAGCCACAGCGGCTTGTGGCGTGAGCCCATCAGCAGCGCCCGCGCGGCCAGGACCAGGTGGCGGTGCAGCTTGATCGTGCTGCGGATGTAGCGCGAGTCGCGGTCGCCGAGGTCCGCGTAGACCTCCTCGTGGATCGCGTCGAGCTCGCGGCCCAGCTCCTCGATCTGCTCGGGCGTCAGCCGCGCCAGGGGGCTCTGTAGCTCCTCGGGGATCTGATCTGCGCGCGGACTCTCAGCTTGGGTGGCGGACATCTCGGTTCCTTTGCTGTCGGAGGGTCAAAGCTCGATCTCGACCGCGCCCTCGGGCGCGTTGATGCAGGTGCGCAGCAGCTCGCCCGGCTGGCCGTGGACGCGACCGGTGCGCAGGTCGCGGACCTGGCCCGCGCGCAGCCGCCCGACGCAGCTGCGGCAGATGCCCATGCGACAGCCGAACGGGAGGCTCGCGCCGACGCTCTCTCCGGCCTGGAGGATCGGCTGCCCGCCGTCGCTGTGCGCCTCCAGCCCGCTGGAGCAGAAGCGCACCGTGCCGCCCGCGCCGCGCTCGCCGCCACCGACGCGCGCGTCGGGCTGAAAGCGCTCCACGTGCATGCGTCCTGGATCGCCGTGACTGCGCCAGCGCTCGCCCATCGCCTCCAGCAGCTCCGCGGGGCCGCATAGGAAGCTCTCGCGCTCGCCCCAGTCCGTGCACAGGCCGTCCAGCTGATCGGGGGCGAGGCGGCCCTGCTCGCCCGTGATGCGCAGCTGCAGGCGATATCCGGGGTTGCGGGCCTCCAGCTCGGCCAGCTCGTGCGCGAAGATCACTCCGTCGGCCGTGCGCGAGCAGTGGACGTGGACGACGTCGCGCAGCGCTCCGCGGCCGGCCAGGCCGCGCAGCATGCTCATGATCGGGGTGATGCCGCTCCCCGCGCTGAGGAACAGCAGGCGAGGGGGCAGCGGGTCGGGGAGCACGAACGTGCCTTCCACCCCTCCCAGGCGCACGATCGTCCCGGGTCGCACGCGCGAGAACAGGAACGGCGAGACCTTGCCCGTCCGCACCAGCTTGGGCGTGATCGCTATGCAGCCGTCAGCCCGCCCGGGGTCGGAGGTCAGCGAGTAGGCGCGCCAGTGGTGGATGCCGTCAACCTCGATGCCCAGGCGCAGGTACTGCCCCGGCAGGTGGCCCGGCCACTCCCAGCCCGGCTTGATCAGCACCGTCACCGCCTCCGGCGTCTCGCGCTCCACGCGTTCGACGCGTCCGCGCAGCTCGCGCATGGACCACAGCGGGTTGATCAGCTCCAGGTAGTCGTCGGGCATCAGCGGCGAGGTGAACGAGCGTACGAGCCCAAGCACCCTGCGCCGGCCCGCCGAGACGGTCGGGACCGCTCCCCGTTCAGCCAAGACGCTCACTGGAGGCCGCGGGAATCTCGCCCGAGACTGCGGCGGGGATCTCGCCGCAGTCAGGCGGCATCTCGCCGGAGGCGGCGGGGATGTGACTCGATCGAGCGGCGCGGAGAACCATGACGCCAAATGATGTTACCTCAAATGAGGGTACATCAAACATGGTATCTTGAAATGGCGATGGCGCGAGCGGGTTCGCAGACGATCGAAGAGGGCGGCGGGCAGGGCTCGCGCGCCACCTCGGACTACGACCTGACCGTCGAGCAGCTGGCCGCAGAGGTGGGGATGTCGGTGCGCAACATCCGCAACCACCACACCCGCGGCCTGCTCCCACCGCCCGAGGTTCGCGCGCGGGTGGGCTACTACAACGCCGAGCACGTGGCGCGGCTGCGCCTGATCCTGGACCTGCAGGCAGACGGCTTCAACCTGACCGCCATCGAGCGGCTGCTGAGCGGCTCGGACGGGCTGGCCGAGCGGCTGCTGGGCCTGCGC
>DAINPC010000342.1:0-1939 GCA_036743695.1 Solirubrobacteraceae bacterium
TGATGATGAACATCTGCTCCACCTGCCAGGGCGCCCAGAGCGAGTGCCAGGAGCGCCTGGACGCCAACGCGGAGTACCGCGAGCACGTCAACTCGACGCTGGCGACGGAGGGCCTCAGCTACGAGACGGGCCTGACCAACAAGAACTTCCTGTGGCTGCTGGTGGAGGAGATCGGGCTGGAGAGCCTCAGCGCGCGCGTCAAGCGCCCGCTGACGAACCTCCGCGTGGGCCCCTTCTACGGCTGCTACATCGTGCGCCCACGCGAGCGCCTGGGGATCGATCAGGAGCACCCCCGCGACCACTACCTGGACCACGTGATCGAGGCCCTCGGCGGAACGGTCATCGAGTACGCGGGCATGCGCAAGTGCTGCGGCTTCCCGATCATCACCATGAACAAGGAGGCCTCGCTGAAGCAGGCGGGGCGCCACCTGGGCGACGCGGCGGACGCGGCGGCCGACTGCCTGGTCACGCCCTGCCCGCTGTGCCACCTGAACCTGGACCTGCAGCAGCCGCTGGCGGAGAAGGTGGTGGGGCGCACCCTGGACATGCCCGTGCTGCACCTGCCCCAGCTGGTGGGCCTGGCGCTGGGCCTCGACCCCAAGGAGCTCGGCCTGAACCGCCATGTGGTGCGTCCGACCTCGGTGATCGACTGGTCCACGTCGGTCGTCGGCGCGGCCGCCTGACGGCGCCCAGGTGCGGCCGACTGCGCCAGCCGCCGGCGCGGCCGCATAGGCTGCGCCCGTGCGGATCCTCACCGTCGTAGGCAACCGGCCGCAGTTCATCAAGGCGGCCGCCGTGTCGGCTCCGCTGCGCGAGCGCCACGAGGAGATCCTGGTGCACACGGGCCAGCACTACGACGACTCGCTCTCAAGCGTGTTCTTCACAGAGCTGGGCCTGGCCCGACCCGAGCGCGAGCTGGGGATCGGCGGCGGCTCCAACACCTCCCAGACGGCGCGCATGCTGGCCGCGCTGGAACCGCTGCTGGTCGAGCTCGAGCCGGACGCCACACTCGTCTACGGCGACACCAACTCGACGCTCGCCGGCGCCCTGGCCTCCGCGCAGGCAGGCGTGGCGGTGGTGCACGTGGAGGCGGGCATGCGCTCGTTCGACCGCACCATGCCCGAGGAGCTCAACCGCGTGCTCAGCGACCACCTCGGCGATCTGCTGCTGTGCTCCTCCGAGGGCGCCGCCGAGCATCTGCGCGCGGAGTCGGTGGCGGGGCGCATCGAGGTGGTGGGCGATGTGATGGTGGACGTGGCGCTGCGCTGGCAGCCGGCCGCGCGCGCCGACGCCGAGGTCCCGGGCGCATATGGGCTCACGCCGGGCTCCTACCTGCTGCTGACCGCCCACCGCGCGGGCAACGTCGATGATCCCGACCGCCTGCGCGCGCTGGTCGAGCTCGTGCGGGCGCTGCCCGCCCCGGTCCTGTTCCCCGTGCACCCGCGCACCCGCGCCCGCCTGAAGGACGCCGGGCTGCTGGAGGAGCTCGAGCGCAGCGAGGGCCTGCGCATGACCGAGCCGCTCGGCTACGTCGAGTTCAGCGCCCTGGTCTGCCAGGCCCGCGCCGTCCTGACCGACTCCGGCGGCGTCCAGAAGGAGGCGTACCTTGCGGGGGTGCCCTGCGTGACCCTGCGAGCGAACACCGAGTGGGTGGAGACGGTGCAGGCGGGCTGGAACACGCTGGTGGACCTGGACGCGGGCGCTGCGCTCGCGGCCCTGGAGCGCGAGCCGCCGGCGGAGCGCCCGCAGCTGTACGGCGACGGCCATGCGGCCGAGCGCTGCGTGCAGGCGATCGGGGCGTTGTGAGCGCAAGCGAGCAGGAGTCGGCGAGCTCGGTGCGCCCGGTGCGCGTGGGAGTGGTCGGCCTCGGCTACTGGGGACCCAACCTCGCGCGCAACCTGGCCTCGATCCCCGGCTGCGAGCTGGCCTGGCTGTGCGA
>DAINPC010000343.1:0-1931 GCA_036743695.1 Solirubrobacteraceae bacterium
GCCCAGCTGGTTCGGCAACCTCGGCAGGCTGCTCTACATCGTCGCCGTGCGCCTCACCGCCACCGTCCTGGGCAACATCTTCCTGTGGTCGGGCACCGTCTTCTACCCCTTCTACCTGCACGGCGACGCGGTCCATCACATCTCCCCCATCGCCGATCAGAACCTCGCCGGGGCGATCATGATGGTCGAGGAGTCGATCCTGACGCTCGGCCTGTTCTGCTGGCTGTTCCTGCGCACCGCGCGCGAGGGCGAGGAGCGCCAGGACCTGCTCGACTTCGCCCGCTCGCAGGGGCTCGAGCTGACCGAGGCGCGCGCCGCGCGCGCCGTGGCCGCCGGTCGCGGCCCCGAGCTGCGCCGGCGCCTGGAGGGTCGGGCCGACACGCCCGAGCTGGCCGAGCTGGCTGCCGAGCCCGCGCGCGAGCGGCTGTGAGGCCGCGGCCGGCGCCCGGGGACTGCGACGAGCGCTACGCTTGGCGCATGTGCGCCGGTTGCGCCATGGCTGCGGCCTCCGCCGCCACAGGGTTCAGGAGCTGGCTTCAGAGCCACCACTTCGGTTGGCTGACGCCGCGGAGGATGCGCTCGCTGACGCTCGCCGCGATGTGCGCCGCCGGCCTCGTCTCGACCGTCGGCGTCAGCGGCTCCACGCCGCCGGCCGCACACGCGGCCGCCCGCTACGCCGCGCGCTGAGCGGCTTGGCGCGTCAGCCCCCTGCTACCGCTGGCAGGATCGTGAGCTCCGCCCCGTCGGCGACCGGCGTGGCCAGCCCGTCCAGGAAGCGGATGTCCTCGCCGGCCAGGTAGACGTTGACGAAGCGCCGCAGCGAGCCGTCGTCGTCGGAGATCCGCGTGCGCAGCTCGCCGTGGAGCTCGAACAGCCCGTCCAGCACCTCCTGCACGGTCGCGCCGTCGACCTGAGCCTCTGCCTCGCCGCCGGCGGCCGCGCGCAGCTGCGTGGGGATCTTCACCACGACTGCCATCAGGCCGCCACCGCATGCCCGACGCCCGACTCGAACGCCGCCACCGTCGGCTCGATCGTTCGGGTCTCGAACGTCCCCCGCACCGCATCCAGCGTCTTCAGGCCCTCGCCCGTGATCACCAGCACGACGCGCTCGTCCGGATCGATCTCGCCACGGGCAGCCAGCTTGGAGAGCACCGCGGTCGTGACGCCGCCGGCCGTCTCCGTGAACACTCCCGTGGTCTCCGCCAGCAGCTTGATGCCCGCCCGGATCTCCTCGTCGCTGACCGCGTCCACGCCGCCGCCCGTGCGGCGCGCGAGGTCGAGCGCGTAGGGGCCGTCCGCGGGGTTGCCGATCGCCAGCGACTTGGCGATCGTGCTCGGCTTCACCGGCCGGCAGACGTCGTGCCCGGCGGCGAACGCGCTGGCCACGGGCGAGCAGCCCTCGGCCTGGGCGCCGTTCATGCGCGGCAGCCTGCCCTCGAGCAGCCCGAGCTCGCTCCATTCCTCAAAGCCCCTGGCGATTTTCGTGAACAGCGAGCCCGAGGCCACCGGCACGATGCAGCGGTCGGGCAGCTCCCAGCCCAGCTGCTCGGCGATCTCGAATGCCAGCGTCTTGGAGCCCTCGGCGTAGTAGGGGCGCAGGTTGATGTTCACGAACGCCCACTCACGCTCCGCGCACAGCTCCGTGCACAGACGGTTGACGTCGTCATAGCTGCCCTTGACACCCACCAGGTTGGTTCCGTAGACGCCCGTGGCGAGGATCTTCTGCTCCTCCAGGTCCGCGGGGATGAACACGTAGGAGTCCATCCCCAGCGCCGCCCCGTGGGCGGCCACCGAGTTGGCGAGGTTGCCCGTCGAGGCGCAGGCGATCGTCTCGAAGCCCAGCTCGCGGGCGCGCGTGACCGCGACCGACACCACCCGGTCCTTGAACGAGTGGGTCGGGTTGGCGGCGTCGTTCTTGACCCACACCTCGC
>DAINPC010000344.1:0-1924 GCA_036743695.1 Solirubrobacteraceae bacterium
GACCCGCCGGGCCCACGCCGCGAAAGGCGCGCTCGGCGATGCCGAGGTGCATGTCGCGGATCGCTCCGGGAAAACTGCGCAGCTCGTCAAAGGCCAGGGCGCTCAACGCCCGAACCTCGTTCGGCGCAGAGCTCTCGGAGCCTCCGCAGGTGCTGGTCGGGTGCACGCTGGCCGTTGCAGTGTCCGTGCTGGGCATTCCTGTCTCCAATGCGTTTGTCGCCACCGATCGAGTAGGGCTGCGGCTAACCCTCGACTGAGATTACTCCTCTACTACTCGTTTGTTACGTTCGTTACAAGACCGCTAGCGTCGGGGAACGGTGGGGCGAGCGGCACCCCCCTCCGGACGAGGCACTGCTGCGGCCTTGGCCGCTGCGCCCGCGCTGATCCGACGGCGGGCAGGAGGCTGGCCTGAACGCTGTCCCCACCTGCGGGATACCCCGGATGACACCGGCAGCGAGGGCAGATAGGGTCCTCGGCGAGTGGGTCGGCAGCGATCGACGGGTAGCTGTAGGCGGCGTGGTTTGCCTTTGTCATGAGCGAGCACCTGACAGCCCTAGACGCGACGTTCCTCGAGCTCGAGGAGGCCGACGAGAGCGCGCACATGCACACCGGCGTGATCATGGTCTTCGATCCTCGCCCGGACGGTGGCTCGCCGTCGCGCGAGGAAGTGTGCCGGTACCTTGCGAGCCGGCTGGGGCAGCTGCCGCGCTACCAGCAGCGCCTGTCGGAGCCGCACACGGGCGGGATGTCGTGGCCCGAATGGCAGGACGATCCCGCGTTTGACATCGGCAGGCACGTCGCCCGCGCGGCACTCCCCGCCCCCGGAGGCGATGAGGAGCTGGCGGAGTGGGCATCGGGCTTCTTCTCCCAGCGCCTGGATCGCCATCGGCCGCTGTGGGAGATGGCGCTCGTCGAGGGCCTCGCCAACGGCAGATGGGCAATCGCAACCAAGACGCACCATTGCATGGTCGACGGCGTCGGCTCGGCCGACGTGGGCCACCTGCTGCTCGACACTACGCCGGACGCGGCGCCGGTTGCTCCGTCGTCGCCATCCTCCGCGAGCGTCGGCAGCGGCGCAGGCGCGGATTCGTCTCTCGATGCCGACCGCCCGACGTCCCCCGCCCACCCGACCGCTCCCGGCTCGCTAGCGCGTTTGGCGCACGCATGGGCGGGGCTGCTGCCGGTCGACACGATCAGCCGCGCGGCCCAGATGGGAGCCCACGGCGTGCTTCACCCACGCGACGCGCTGTGCAGCGCGCGATCGGCGCTCGCGGTGATCGCGCGCGATGAGCTGCGCGCGGCGCCGCGCACAAGTCTCAATGTGCCGATCGGCACGCTGCGCCGTTTCGAGGTCGTGCGCGTCCCGCTCGCGGACCTGAAGGAGATCAAGAGCTCTCTCGGCGGCACGATCAACGATGTCGTACTCACGGTCGCCGCAAGCGGGCTCAGGGCGTTGCTGCAGTCGCGCGGCGAGTCACTGCCCGCGGGAGGGCTGCGAGCGATGGTCCCGATAAGCGTCCGCGCTGCCAGTGAGCATCTCGCGCTGGGGAATCGGGTCTCCTCGCTATATGTGGAGCTGCCCGTGGCGCAGGCCGATCCAGTGCTGCGCTATCACGAAACCGTGGCCCGCTCGGAGTCGCTGAAGTCCGAGGGACGACAGGCGGCCGGCACCACTGCCGTGATCGAGCTGGCGGGACTGGCGCCGCCGGTGATCCATGCCACCATGGCGCGGGCCATCTACGCCACGCGGCTGTTCAACGTGACCATCACCAACGTGCCCGGCCCCCAGCTGACGCTGTACGCCTTGGGGGCGCCGATGCGCGAGGTCTATCCGCTTGTGCCGCTCGCCGCCGAGCACGCCATCGGCGTTGCCGCGGCGAGCTATGACGGCAGCGTCTTCTTCGGCGTGGTCGCCGACCGCGAC
>DAINPC010000345.1:0-1912 GCA_036743695.1 Solirubrobacteraceae bacterium
ATTCTCCCTGCTCGGTCACCCGCCCGTGACCGCCTTCTCGACCCTCGCTTCGGCGATCCGCAACGGCCCCTACCTTGCAATCTCGAAGTCTGCCCCCCCGTCAGCAGCCGCATCGGCACGCGCTAGCGTGTGGGGAGCAGCCTGCTTCTGGGCGAATGCGATCGCGCGCCGAGCCGCTGATCCGGCTCGAGCGGCGTGATCCCTATGTCGCCAATGCGATCGCACGTCGGATGCCGGCGCCTCGATGGAAGCGATCGCCCGCTCTGACGACCGCCGGCGTATGGATGCAGCAGCGCAGGTCGGCGCCGGACGCGCTCGTCCCTCGACACAGCCATCCCCACGAGCAGCTCGGCGTGGTGCTGCGAGGTGAGCTGAATCTAATGGTCGCGGGCCACGAACATCTGCTCAGAGAGATGGGTGCCTACACGCTGCCCGGAGAGCTCGAGCACCAGGCACAGGCGGGGCCGGAGGGAGCACTCGTTCTCGACGTCTTCCAGCCGGTCCGCGAGGAGCACCGCGAGGCTGCGGGCGCGGACTGATGCGAAGGTTCGCCGTCGGCCATCACGAAGGGTCCGCCTCCGGCGCGAGGCCGAGGTCGGCGAGCGCGCGCTCGTCGTCCTCAACACACGAGCATTCCTAGCTCAAGAGGTGCCCGAGTCGGCGGCGGTCTGCCGGAACGCCTCAACGAGATGGGCACCAGCCGGTGAGAGCGTACCCGGGGGATGAAGGATGCAGAAGCGCCGCTGAAAGCGCAGGCCGTCGATCGGCACGATCTCCAGGCGATCGGCCGGCGAGAGCGCCAGGCGCGACATCACGGTGGGCAGTCCCAGCTCGTGCGCCTCGTCCTTGGCGGCCTGGGTGGAGCCCACTTCGCAGGCAGCCTGCAGCGGCGCCAGGCCAGCCCGGGTGAGCACCTCGTCGATCACCTGGCGGGTGTGGGCGTCAGGGTCGCGCAAGACGATCGGCGTCGACAGGAGCTCCGTGGGCGTGATCGAAGCCCTGCGCGCCCAAGGATGGCCGAGTGGCACGGCGATCACGATCTCATCGTCGATGAGCGGCACGCTGGCGGCATCGGGGACCGTCTCGTCGCTCAGGAACGCGGCGACTCCCACGTCGGCCTCGCCGGTGGCGATCATGTGCTTGACCACGCGCGAGTTGGCGATGACCACCTCGACCGGCGCGCCCGTCTGGTGGTGCATCAGGACGAGCGCCTTCGGCATCACGAACTCGGCTGCGGTGTGGCTGATCGCCAGGTGCACAGTCTCGCTTCGGCCGCGTATCTGCTCGAGCAGACCGCCCAGCTCGTCCACCTCGGCGATCACGCGCCGCGCGTGCATGTAGAGGCGCTCGCCGGCGGCGGTCGTCGTGACGCCGCGCGGGGAGCGCTCCAGCAGCGGCGTGCCGACGAGCTCCTCCAGGGACTTCAGGCGCTTTGAGACGGCCGGCTGGCTGAGGTGCAGGCGCTGTGCCGCGCGCCCGATCCCACCCAGGTCCACGGCTGCACAGAACGCGCGCAGCTCGTCCAGCTGAGGGCTGCGCGGGGGTCGGGATGGACTCACCAGGGGAGCGGGATCGAGACAAGGGTCATGCACACAGGTTATGACCCAAGCCCGCAGAACGCATGGCTTTTTCCTCTCCTGACGGCTTCTGGGGGCTGCACAGGTCTAACTTTCATTGACTAAGGATCATCTTGAGTTCGATGAGAAAGGTGGCAGTAGATGAAGCGCATGTTCAATGGCACAAGTGGGCACCGGACGGTTCGATCGGTACTGCACTCAGCGGTAACACTTGGGGCGGCGTCAGCGTTGTTGGCGACCGGTTTGATGTTCGTCTCCGCAACTCAAGCATCCGCTTCTTCCGGCGTGATCGCCGGGGTCGATTACGGCCCGCTGGTCGGGCTGATCGGCACCTG
>DAINPC010000346.1:0-1895 GCA_036743695.1 Solirubrobacteraceae bacterium
AGTCCACCGCCAGCCCGACGAGCACGGGCAGCACGGCGATCGAGGCCATGGTCAGCGAGGCGCCGACAGCGGACAGCGCACCGAAGGTGAGCGCCGCGGCCAGCAGCGCGAGCGCCAGCGGCAGCAGCCGGGGACGTCCGAGGAAGACCAGGCCGAGCGTGGCCGCCATCACCAGCAGCACCGCCAGCAGCAGCAGCTCGATCGAATGCGTGATCGAGCCGGTCAGTTCGGCCACGATCACTGGCTCGCCGGTCAACAGGTATGACTCGCCGTGCTGGAGCTGCCACTGCTTCATCGCCAGCGCCTGGCGAATCAGGTCGATGGTCCTGGTGCGCTGCGCTTCGGAGAGCCCCGCCTTCATCCGCACCGATACCAGCGCCGCGTCGCGGCTCGGGAACAGGTAGGCGAAACGCTGCTTGGGCGTGCCCGCTGGCTTGCTGGAGTCGAACACCAGCGCGGAGACGAAGTTGGCGTCGTTCACGCTCGGCCGCGACGTCAGACCGTATTTGAGCGCGAGCGTGACCAGGCTCTTCTGGAAGCCGGCGATCGTGATCTTGCTCGCCTGGCGCCCGAGCGTCCGCGCCTGTGCGGCGGAGAGCCCGCGCGCGAGCGCCGCGTGCGTCACCGCGCGTTCCGCCTGCTTGGCCTGCGCTTCCGCCTGGCGCGTCTGGGCGGTGAGCTGTTCGTCGATCTGGCTGGCGGCCTCGTTGATGAAGGTGCCGGGACCGAACACCACCTTGACCGTCCTCGCGCGCGCCAGCTGCCCGCACGGCCCGTTGACGCCGCCCTCGGTGGCGAGCGCGCCAGCGGGAACGTTGCCCGACAGGCAGCCCTCCAGGCCGACCAGGCGGTCGATGTCCGAGCCCAGCACCAGTTGCTGCAGGCTGCCCTTCACCAGCACCGCGATCGGCTCTTCCCCGAAGCTGCGGTAGAAGCGTTGCGTGGCCCGGTACTCGGGGCTCGAGCTGGACACGAACGTGTTCGCCGCCGCCGTCGGGCGCAGCCGCAGCGCCAGCCCGGCCGCCCCCAGGGCGAGCACAACCGCGACCGCGATGACGGCCCGCGGGCGACGCGCCGCACCGCCCGCGAGAGCGGAGCAAAGTCGAGCGACGTTCACAGGGCGACGAGGCGCACGCCGGATCTACTCCATGCCGAGGGGTCCGGCAGATGCGCCGGAGAGGAACTGGCGCACGAACGGGTTCTCGGACGCGAACAGCTCCTGGGCCGGACCCGACTCGACGATCCGCCCCTTCCACAGGACGGAGATGTGCTCTGCGACGCGACGCGCGCTCATGATGTCGTGCGTGATCACGACGTAGCAGCCACCGTGCTCGGCGTGGATCTCCTTGATCAGCTCGCACAGCAGCGCCGTGCGCACGGGGTCCAGGCCGGAGTCGGGCTCGTCGAACAGGAGGATGTCGGGATCGAGGACGAGCGCGCGCGCGAACCCGGCGCGCTTGCGCATGCCGCCGGAGAGCTCGCTGGGCATCTTCTCGTTGGCGTCGCCCAGGCCCACCTCGCGCAGCCGGCGGTTGACGATCTCGGCGATCTCCTCCTCGCCCTTCTCGGTGTGCTGGCGCAGGGGGAAGGCCACGTTGTCGTAGAGGTTCAACGAGCCGAACAGGGCGCCGTCCTGGAAGAGGACTCCGAATTTCTTGCGCATCTCGAACAGCTCGGCATCGGGGAGGCTCGGCACCGACACTCCTTGCACGATCACGTCGCCCTCGTCGGGGTAGAGCAGGCCGACGATGTGCTTGATGCAAACCGACTTGCCCGTGCCCGAAGGGCCGACGATCATCGAGATCTGGCCCTCTGGGATCGCCATGTTCAGACCACGAAGGACGTGGTTGCGCCCGAACGACTTGTGCACGTCCACGAACTCGATCGCGTCGGGC
>DAINPC010000347.1:0-1889 GCA_036743695.1 Solirubrobacteraceae bacterium
ACGGCCCGTTCGACCTGCGGGTCCCGGGCGTGCTGGACGCCTACGCGGAGGCGCTTGAAGGCTGGGGCGAAGCCCTCGCCTGGCTTCGCGGCGTCGTCGACTTCTCGTCGGACCTGCGCCCCCGCCAGTACTGATCGGCGGTCGCCAAGGGCGCGGGCGCGCGTAGCGGGCGGGCGGGCGCGGGGCCCGGGCGCGGGCCCAGCTGATGGCAGCGCAGCCGGGTGGCAGCTTGACCATGGGCGCGCCGAGCACTACAATCTGCCTCGGACAACAAGGAGGATGGTAGACATTACTCCGCACATGTCACGAAGCAATGTCGGGTAGAAGTGGGTCAAGATGACCACGAAGATTGGCCAGCTCGGGCAGGAGCTGGCGCGCACGAATCCCTGGTGGCGAAAACAGACCTGGGCTAGCGAGGACCAGGACTTGCGCGCAGCGCGCGACAGCGGCCTGCGCTACCGCTCCCCCTGCCTGGACGATCTCATCGAGGGCGGGCTCTATCTCCTGCGCGGCCCGCGGCGAGTCGGCAAGACCGTGGCCGTGAAGCAGGCGATTGCCTCGCTGCTCGAGGGGGGCGTCCCACCCCTCTCCATCGTTCGCATAGCGGCTGACGGATGGTCGGCGAACGAGCTCCGCACGGTGGTGCAGAACGTCGCCCTCCCCCCACTGCCGGAGGGAGCCGGTCGCTGGTGGTTCATGGACGAGGTCACGGCGGCGATCGGTGATTGGGCATCGCAGGTGAAGTGGCTGCGCGACAACGACCCCGACTTCGCAACTGCCACGGTCGTCCTTACCGGATCCAACGCCGGGAAGCTGACCGAAGCGGCGGGCGTCCTGGCCGGGCGGCGTGGCCGCGTGCCTCGTTCGGATCGCACCCTGCTGCCGATGGGCTTTCGGACCTTTGTCCGTCTCATGCGACCCACCGTCACGGCGGCGGCCCGACTCACGACGAGGGAGTTGCGGACCGTATCGGCGCGCGAGGCGTACGCCGCCCTGCTGCCGTGGCTGGATGATCTGGTCCGTGCCTGGGAGCTGTACCTCCAGTACGGCGGCTTTCCGGTTTCGGTCGCGGCGGCACGTGCCGGCCGCCCGGTGCCCGCGTGGTTTCTTGATGATCTGTTCGCGGTGATCTTCAAGGATGCATTCGCGGCCAGCCGGCTGAGCGAAGCGACGACGAGCGCCCTGCTTTCGCGCCTCATGGAGACGATGGCTTCCCCGGCCAACCTGAGCAAGATCGGCGATGACGTCGGCATCGGCCAGGACGCTGTCACGCGTCACGTCGGGTATCTCCGTGATGCGTACCTGGTGTGGTCCTGCCCGCAGAGGGCGGAGCGCGCGTGGGTTCCGCGTCGTCGCGCCCAGGACAAGCTGTACGCCACCGACCCGCTGGTTGCTCGCCTCTCCCATCTGCGCAACCTGGCGCGCCCGGATGTCGATCCGACCGTGTTGACCGAGATGCAGATCGGCATGGCGCTGCGCCGGGCCGCCGATGACAGCGGTCAGCCGTGGGCGGGCGAGGAGTTCCTGTTCCACGTTCGCACGCCCGCCCGGAAGGAAATCGACTTCGTGGCCGAGGTGCTCGCCGGCACGGCGATCGAGGGCAAGTACATCGAAGGGGGCCGCTGGCAGGGTGACGCGGCCACCGTCGATGCCTCCGAATGGCGCGGCCTGCTGGTGACGCGCAACGTCCTCAACACCGGAGCAGAAGACGACCACGCCTGGGCGGTTCCTGCTGGCATTCTCGCCTTCCTGGTGGACACGTAGGCCGGGCACCGGCGATGCTGTATCTACGGAACTACCTCGCCCAGGACGCGGGTGGGCTCACCGGCAGACTCGACCGCCGCTTCGAGTTCCACTGGCCGTGGCTGCCGGGCGAGACGTGGGAGACG
>DAINPC010000348.1:0-1886 GCA_036743695.1 Solirubrobacteraceae bacterium
GATTCAAGGCTCCTGCCCCACGTCACGAACACCCCGTCCACCGCCGGATGCTTGCCCACCTGCGCCTGGAACACCTGAGAGGAGCCGCCGGTCAATCCCGTGAACACCCTGCCGGCCGGCGGAAGCAGCAGTTGCGCTGATGCGGATGGAGTGCTGAGCCACGCGCCCCAGGCGAGCGTGGACAGAAGCGCCACCGAGGCGGTCAGCGCAGCGAGAGCGCGGGAGGAGGCTCTGCGGTTGACACCCGACACGGGAGCACCCTATACGCGGGCGATCCCGGCATTGGAGCCCCGCGCTAGAAGACGGCAGGCGATGGCCCCGCGCGGCGACGCTGCCCGCGAAGAAACTGGGCTGACCGGACTCACACCTCGGCGAGAAACTTCAACAGCGCGGCGTTGACCGCCTCGGGCTGCTCCTGCTGGACCCAATGCCCGGCATCGGGCACGACCAGCTCGGCACGCAGGTCGGTGACCCAGCCGTGCATGGCCTCTGCGGGCATGAAGCGGCGCACGGGGTCGCGCTCGCCGGTGAGGAACAGCGCGGGCTGCTCGACGCGCCGCTCGGCCACGGATGCGGTCAGCTCCCAGTTGCGGTCGATGTTGCGATACCAGTTCAGACCGCCCGTGAAGCCGGTGCGCTCGAACGCCTCCACATAGACCTCCAGCTCGGACTCCGAGAGCCACGCCGGCAGGCTGGGAGCCCGGCCGTCCTCCTTGGCCCATTGCGCGGTCCACTGGCGCGAGGTGGTCAGCGTGCGGCGCACGTCGCGGGCCAGTGCCTGATCGGCGACGCCAGGCTGCTGGAACCACACGATGTAGAAGTCCTCCCCGAGGTGCCTGCGCATGATCGGCAGCGGCGGCGCCGGCGCGCGCGGCACGAACGGGACGCTCAGCCCGGCCACCGCCCGCACCCTGTCCGGGTGTAGGACTGCCAGCTGCCACACCACGCTGGCACCCCAGTCGTGGCCGACGAACACGGCCGAGCGCTCGCCGACGGCGTCCAGCAGCCCGCACAAGTCGCTGCACAGCGAGACCACGTCGTAGGCGTCCACCTCCGCGGGAGCCGAGCTGCGCCCGTATCCGCGCATGTCGGGCGCCACCACGCGGAAGCCCGCGGCTGTGAGCGGGGGGATCTGCCGCCGCCAGGAGAACGCCAGCTCGGGGAAGCCGTGGCACAGGACCACCAGCGGGCCCTCGCCCTCGTCGAGCAGCTGCAGCTCGATCCCGTTGGCGGATATGCGCCGCTCGCCCACGACGCCAACCATACGTCCTGCGCGGGCCCGCGGCCTTCCGCCGCCGAGTGGGCCGCGCCGACCCCACGTTCGTCCATTGCGCTTGTGGCCGGCTGGCGCAGCTCCTACGTTGCTGATACCGGCGGCCGGGAGCCGTGGTCCACGACGCGCAGGGGGAGTCCAGAATGCATTCACGCAGGCCATCGCCAGCAACGGTGATCGCCGGCGTGGCCCTCTTCCTGGCACTCGGCGGAACGGCCGCAGCTGCTCGTCACTTCCTGATCACCAGCACCAGACAGATCAAGCCGAGCGTGCTGAGAGCCCTCCATGGCGCCACCGGCAGGACCGGCCTCCAGGGGCCCGCCGGGCCTGCGGGAGCAATCGGCGCACAGGGACCTCAGGGACCGGGGGGGCCAGTCAACCTGGGCGCGCTCACGATCGTGCGCGCGCCCGACATCCTGGTGCCCAAAGCCGAATTCGGAACCTCGATTGCGAGCTGCCCAGCTGGCTCGCACGTGGTCAGCGGCGGCGGATACACGGGGCTTGCTGTCCACGAGGGCAGCGAAATGAGCGCCGACCACCAGAGCTGGATCGTGATCGTGTTCAACAACGCCACGATCGAAACGCACCTCGAAGCGATCGCCTACTGCGCGAG
>DAINPC010000349.1:0-1875 GCA_036743695.1 Solirubrobacteraceae bacterium
GGCGCAGAGGCGCTTAGTCGAGTTGGCCGGATCGCCGGCGGTCCCCGCAGCGGGACGCGCCGGGTCCCACGGCCGGTGGCTCGTGCCGAGCCCCGGCCGTGCGGCGAGAGGCTCGCTCGCACGGCGAGCGGATCTCATCCCTCTAGACTCGGGCGGTGCTCTACGTGGCGCTCGGCGGCCTGGCCTGCGTCCTCGCCGGCACCTACTGGCTGCAGGCGCGAGCGGAGTCGCGCGAGCACCGACCCACGGTGCGCAGCGCGCTGCTCTGGAGCGCGATCTGGCTGGCTCTGGGCCTGCTGCCAACGGTGCTGTTCGGGCTCTTCTCAGGCGCTCGCGCGGCCAGCTCCTACGTGACGGTCTACCTGATCGAGCGGGCGCTCTCGCTGGACAACGTGTTCGTGTTCGCCGTGCTGATCGCCGCGTTTGCGATCCCGGGCTCCGACCGCGACCGCCTGGTCTCCTACGGCGCGCTGTCGGCCTTCGCCCTGCGGATCCCCGCGATCGTGCTCGGCGTGGCGCTGTTCGACGCGTCGCATCTGGTCGGCTATGCGCTGGGGGCGCTGTTGATCGTCCTGGCATGGCAGACCGCGCGCGCGGGCAGCGGCGACACACGGCGTCCCAGCCGGATCATCGCCCTGCTGCAGAGACGCCTTCCCGTCAGCGATCACGCGGGGCGGCGCCTGGTGGTGCTCCGCGACGGACGACTGCAGGTGACGCCGATGCTCCTGTGCCTGTTGGCGATCGTCTTCGCGGACATCACCTTCGCGGTGGACTCGATCCCGGCGGCGCTCGCCATCAGCCACGACACGACCCTGCTGCTGAGCAGCAACCTGCTGGCGCTGCTCGGGCTGCCGGCCCTCTTCCGGCTGATGACCGTGGCGCGCGAGCGCCTGCGCTACATGGACGAGACCATCGCCGTCCTGCTCCTGCTGGTCGGCGTCAAGCTGCTGGCCAGCGGCGTCGTGCGCGTGGGCCCGCTGGCGAGCCTGCTCAGCGTGCTGGTGGTGCTGGCCGCCGGCGTCGCCGTCTCGCTGCGGGCGAGCTCCTCTACATCCAGCCCTTGCGCTTGAAGAAGCGCACCAGGAAGACGCACGTGAGCAGCAGGCTGCCCAGCCCGAGCACGAAGAACGTCCATGTGGAGGCGATCCCCCTGTTGACCAGCCAGCCGAAGTTCATGCCGAAGAAGCCCGTGATGAACGACAGCGGAAGGAAGATCGTGCCGACGATCGCCAGCTGCTTCATGACCTCGTTCTGGCGGTTGCTGACGGTCGAGAGGTAGAGGTCGGTGCTGCTGCTGAGCAGGTCGCGGTAGGAGTCGATCAGGTCGGAGATGCGGATCAGGTGGTCGTAGACGTCGCGGAAGTAGTCGCGCTCGTCAAGCTTCAGCCCCGGCAGGTCGGCCAGCTGGTCGATCGAGCGGGCGAACAGATCGCGCTGCGGCGTGACCACCTTGCGCATGGCCACCAGCGTGCGCTTCATGGCGAACAGCCGCTGCAGCTGCTCGTCTGTCGGCCCCGCCAGGATCGCCGCCTCAAGATCGTCGATCTCGTCGTCCATGCTGGCCAGCGGCGGAAAGAAGCTGTCGGTGAGCGCGTCGAAGACGCGGTAGAGCAGGAACTGCTCGCTGTGGAGCACCAGGCCGTCCAGCCTGGAGCGCTGGTCCTCCAGTGCGGGCAACGCGTCCCGATGGAGTGTCACGAGATACTTGCCGGAGATGAACATCTGCACCTCGCGCAGCAGCTCAGCATCGCCGGAGGCGCCCTGGAGCGCGCCGTAGAAGACCAGGAACACGTGGTCCTGGTAGGGGTCCAGCTTCGGCCGCTGCCCGAAGTGCAGCGCGTCCTCCAGCGCGAGCGGGTGAAAGCCGAACAGCTC
>DAINPC010000350.1:0-1868 GCA_036743695.1 Solirubrobacteraceae bacterium
CCCAGCCGTCCTGGTGCTCGAGGCCGGCGAGGATCCCGCCGATCGAGACGACCGCCGCGAGGGCCCAGTAGGCGCCGGTGGAGGTGCCCACGAGGATCCCGGCGACGACGCCGAGCGCCGCGGGAACGACACCACCTAGGACGATCTGCACGGGTCGCGCGCGGTCGCGGAACAGGACAGGCTCGAGCATCGGACTCCTCCCCGGAATGTGTGTTTGAGTCTACCGCCGCGGTTCGCCGCAGCGAGCAGCCCACCGGCCCTCGCCACAGCTGTCCCTAGCATGGCCTGATCTCCGAGAGCGCTGCCAAGGCCGACGCGCCCCGCCCCCCGAGCGCCGGGGGAGGAGCGCCGCTGCGCCTGTCGGTCCTCGACCAGTCGCCGATCTCGCAGGGCTCGAGCGGCTCGCACGCGCTCGCCAACACCATCGATCTGGCCCGCGGCGCGGATCGCCTCGGCTATCACCGCTACTGGGTGGCCGAGCACCATGGCGGGCCGATGCTCGCGGGCCCGAGCCCCGAGGCGCTGATCGGACCGATCGCCGCGGCGACCGAGCGCATCCGGGTCGGCAGTGGCGGAGTGATGCTCCCGCACTACAGCCCGTTCAAGGTCGCCGAGACCTTCAGCCTGCTCGCAGGCCTGTTTCCGGGTCGCATCGATCTCGGCCTGGGGCGCGCCGCGGGCACGGACCCGCTCACGACCTTCGCGCTCCAGCGCGATCGCCGCCACGCCGCCGCTGATGACTTCCCGCAGCAGCTGACGGAGCTGCTCGGCTATCTCGAGGACCAACTGCCCTCCGATCACCCGTTCGCACGCCTGGCAAAGACGCTCCCGGGACTGCCACAGCGCCCTGAGCCGTGGCTGCTCGGCTCCTCCTCCCAGAGCGCGCTGTGGGCCGCGGAGCTCGGCCTGCACTACGCGTTCGCCGACTTCATCAATCCGCGTGGAGCCGAGGTGGCGGCGCTCTATCGCGAGCGCTTCGCCGAAGCCGGACACGCCGCGCGCAGCCCCCGCACGGCGGTGGCGGTCTGGGTGATCTGCGCCGAGGACGACGAGCAGGCCAGGCGCCTGGCGGCGAGCGCGCGCATGGCCTTCACGCTGCTGCGGCGCGGCCAGCTGATCGCCGTGCCGCCGCCCGAGGAGGCGCTGCGGTTCCTGGAGCAGGACGAGCGCTCGGGCGCGGGCTCGCGTTCGGAGCGCCGCGCAGTAGTCGGATCGCCCGCGAGCGTCAAGTCGCAGCTGGAGGAGGTGGTCGCGAGCTACGGCGCCGAGGAGGCGATCGTGGTGAGCATCACCTACGAGCACGGGGCGCGCGTGCGCTCCTATGAGTTGCTCGCGGAGGCCTTTGGATTGTGCAGCTAGCTGGGATCGAGCGGCGGCGGCGCGGCGGCGATCAGCAGCCGGCGCTCGCCGATCCGCACCGAGTCGCCGCGGTGCAGCTGGCGCCCGCGGCGCGTCTCCGGCTGCTCGTTGACCCACGCGGGCTCGCTTGCCAGCAGCGCCTTGACCTCGCTGCCGCTGTCCACGATCCCGGCCAGCTTCAGGAGCTGCCCGAGTCTGATCGTCTCCTCACGAATCGGTATCTCCTCGAGCACGCCTGCGAATCTAGCGCCGCCGCGCCTGGTGGCGCCTCGCGGATCGGCTGCCGCCGCGTCGCTTGGCGGGGTTCGCTAGGCTCGCGGGGAATGGGCGAGCGCAGCCGATATGCACCTGGCACGTTCTGCTGGAGCGAACTGAGCACCACCGATCTTGCTGGCGCCAAGGCTTTCTACGGCGCGCTGCTCGGCTGGCAGGCCGATGACCTTCCGCTGGATGGCGGCAACGTCTACTCGATGCAGCTGCTGGGCGGCGCGCCGGTCGCGGCGATCGCG
>DAINPC010000351.1:0-1845 GCA_036743695.1 Solirubrobacteraceae bacterium
GATCGGCTGCGCCGGCGCCCCCGGCAGCGTCACGTCCACGCGGTCGGCATGCAGGCTTTGCTCCAGCTCCTGCCCCGCCAGCTGCGCGGAGCGCGCCTGGATCAGCGCCTCCAGCGCCTGGCGCGCCGCGTTCGCCGTCTGGCCCACCTGCGCCCGCTGCTCTGCCGGCAGCGAGGAGACCTCGCGCAGCAACTGCGGCAGCTCCGCCTTGCGCCCCAGGTGGCGCACGCGCAGCTCCTCGAGGGACTCGCTGTTGTCCGCCGCCGAGATCTCCCGCTCGGCCTGCGCGCGCAGCTGCTCGATCCGTTCGATCATGACGCGGGGACCCTAGATGGTTGGCGGGTCATCTCGTACAGCGCCACCGTCGCCGCCATCGCCGCGTTCAGCGACTCGGAGGCGATCGGTATGCGCGCCACGCGGTCGCTCGCCGCCCGCACCTCGGCGGGCAGGCCCTCGCGCTCGGCCCCCACCAGCAGCGTGACCGCGCTCTTCGCCGAGTCCATCGGGCCCCGCAGCACCTCCGCCGCGCCCGCGTCAAGGGCGATGCGCTCGCCCGGCAGCTGCGCCACGTCCTCGACGCGCGCCAGCGCCGTCGAGAAGACCGCCCCCATGCTCGCACGGACCGCCTTCGGCCCGTGGGGATCGGCGCAGCCCGGCCCGAGCGCCACGCACGAGGCGCCGAACGCCTGCGCCGAGCGCAGCACCGTGCCGACGTTCCCCGGGTCCCCCACGCCGTGCAGGTAGACGCACAGGGGACCCACCGCGGTGCCCCAGCGCTGCGCGAAGACGCCGATCACGCGCGTGCCGGATCCGAGCGTGGAGGCGCGCGCGAGCGCGGAGCGCTCCACATCGAGAAAATGGTCTTCCCCGAGACCCGACCCGGCCAGCCGGTAGCCCTCCAGCGCCGGGCGACCGGCCAGCTCGGCCGCCGCCATCAGGTCCTCGCCCTCGGCGATGAACGTGCCCCGGCGCTCCCGCTCGCGCTTGGCGTGCAGACGCCGAACCGCCTTCAGGCGGGCGTTCTGTGGGGATGCGATCTGGCTCATGTCTGGGTTTCTCGGGAGTCTGGCGGGTGCTCGGGAACGAGAAAGGGCGCCGTCCTTGTCAGGAGCGACGCCCGGGAGGCTGTCAATGTCGATTGCCGGTGTCCCCGGTCGGGGGTCAGGCAGCCGACGCCTCGCGGGCGACCTCGGCGAAACGTCGGAAGGTCTCTGCGTCACGCACCGCGATGTCGGCCAGCACCTTGCGATCCAGCTCCACACCGGCCAGCGACATGCCGTGCATGAACTGCGAGTAGCTCATGCCGTTGATCCTCGCCGCCGCGTTGATGCGCGTGATCCACAGGCGCCTGAAGTCGCGCTTGCGGTTGCGCCGGTCGCGGTAGGCGTAGGCGTCAGCCTTCAGCAGCGCCTCCTTGGCGCGGCGGTAGTTGGAGTGCGCCTCGCCGCGGAAGCCCTTGGTCAGCTCCAGCGTCGCGCGGCGCTTCTTGCGGGCGTTGACCGAGCGCTTGACGCGGGTCACTTGCCCACCCCCAACATGCGCTTGATCCGCGGCACCTCATGCTCGTGCATGATCGCCGGGCGGCCGAGGGCGCGCTTCTTTTTCGGCGACTTCTTCTCGAGGATGTGGCTCGTGAAGGGGTGCCGTCCGCGCACCTTGCCGGTGCCGGTGACCTTGAAGCGCTTCTTCGCGCCGGAGTGTGTCTTCATCTTGGGCATGACGTTCGGCCGAGGATTATGGCACGGCCGTGCCCGTGGCAGCGGCCCCGGCGTCCTGCGCCGCGGCCTCGGGCGCCTCGACCTGCTCCTGCTGGCCCGCCGCAGCCGTTGCGTCGGCGCTCTGCAC
>DAINPC010000352.1:0-1845 GCA_036743695.1 Solirubrobacteraceae bacterium
AAGGAACACCCGCCTGAGCGACGCGTCAGCGGGCCTCGCGGCTCAGCTGCGTTCCGCGCCCGCCAGCGCAGCCGCCAGCGAGCGCTCGTTCTGCGGTCCGCGCAGCATGCCGCGAATCCGCCCCCGGCCGTCGAGCACGAAGGTTGTCGGCAGGCCGGTCAGCCGGTACTGGTTGCCGACCATGCCTTCGGAGTCGCGCATGTTGGGAAACGTCCACGCGTAGCGCCGGATGAACGAACGCGCGCCCGAGAGCGCGTCGCTCCAATCCACGCCCACGATCCGGCCGTGCCCGGATGGGCTCGAGGCGAAACGCTCCAGCGCCGGGGCCTCCTGAGCACAGGGCCCGCACCAGCTCGCCCAGAACACAACCAGCGCCGCCCGCCCATGCGCGCTGGCGAGCAGGCCGGGAAGCGCCGTCGGCGGCCCCGCCAGACGTTCCCGCGGGAGCGCCGGGGCCGAACGGCCGCTGGCGGCCTTGTGGTCGCTGGCCAAGCCGAATACGACCAACGCCACCACCACCACCGCAGCCGCCAACGTCCAGGCGAGCAGTCGCATCCGCCGCGCCATCGCTCGGACCCTCAGCGGGCGGCCAGGAGCGGCACGTCGTGGGCGATATCGCCCGGCTGGAAGTTCGACGCGTAGATCGTCAGCCGCTCGCCCGAGCCGGTGATCCCGTAGATGAGGCCCGAGTGCTCGACGAATTCGGGGTGCTGGGCGTCGCGTTCGGAGCCCACGCCCCACGCCTTCCACGCCGTCGCCAGTTCGTGGGCCGAGCCGATCAGATACTGCATCCGCCCGGTCATCTCGTGGCGCGCGAGAAAGGCGGTGACGGTCTTGCGGGTATCCCCGCGTGGGTCCACAGAGACGGCAATGATCTGCACCTTGGAGGCCGCCGCCTTGCCCATCAGGTTCTGGGCGACGCGCAGGTTGGATGTGATCAGCGGGCAGACGTCCGGGCAGTGCGTATACAGGAACGTCACGAGCACGGCCTTGCCCTTGTAGGAGTCGATGTTGACCGGTTCGCCCAGAGAGTTGCGCAGCGCGAGCGGTGGCGCAGGCTTCATCGGCGAGAGCGTGCCCGTCGCGTCAAACCTGACCATTGCGCCCTGCGCGTGTTTGGCCGGGGCGCTGGAGGATCCGCCCACGGTGAGCAGCACCACACCCCCCGCGATCAGGACGAGCACGAGGAGTGAGAGCAACAGGCGAAGGTCGATTCCCTGCTTGCGCATAACACAGCGAACTTATCAGCGCGCGCCCCAGCGCGCGCCCGATGCCGTCGGCAAGAAACCTTGCAGACCTCCCCTTGTGATGCATCTTGCAACGAGATCTGTTAACTTGCCGCCTGTTCGTGCCGAGTCCTCGCCCCCAAGGGGTGGAGGAGCGGGGGACCCAATGCAGTCGTGAGATTGTGGGGGCGAATCGCCACAGGTGTGGCGTAGCGTAGACGGTTACGCGAGCCCGACAGCTAACCCCGTAGGCGCCATGCAACGAGATGGAGAAAGGACGCCCTCGGATGTCGGGATTCCCCCGTGATCTTGCAGTTGATGACCACTGGAACGCCTCGCTGGAGCGCTCGCGTGCACGCCGCGCCCGCGAAGCGGGTGGACGTGCGCGCAACTCCCACAACGCCTCCTCGCTGTCCGCGCTGCTCGACGCTCGCGGCGGCCTGCGCCGCCCGCGTGATCTCGCCGACGAGGAGCCGTGGCATCTGTCCCTGGGTCGCTCCCGCGCCCGCCGCCGAGCGGTCGAACTGCGCTTCGTGCCGGCCGGCTCACGAGCCAAGCGGGCGTCGCTCGGCGCCCTGGCGGCGTTCACCGTGGGGCCAACGGCGAGCATCGCCACCGG
>DAINPC010000353.1:0-1836 GCA_036743695.1 Solirubrobacteraceae bacterium
AACGCCGAGCGCATCCTGGTGGCGAGCGACGGCCTGGACGGCTCGGATCGGCTGGTCGAGCTGGCCGGAGAGCTGGCCCGCGTTCACGGCGCCAGCGTGATCCTGCTGCACGCCACCGACAAGGACTCGCCCGCCCGCTCGCATCGCGTCGAGGAGCAGGCGCGCAGGCTGGAGGCGTCGCTCGATCGTGCCGGCGAGGTCCGGTTGGAGACGGGCGCCGCCGCCGAGGCGATCGTCCAGGCCGCCCGGGAGGCGGAGTCCTCGCTGGTGGTGATGGGCAGCCGCGGGCTCAGCGGCCTGAGGGCGCTCGGCAGCGTGAGCAGGCGGGTCGTCCACGGCGCGCACTGTTCGGTGCTGCTGATGCCGCCGGAGTGCCTGCGGGAATAGCAGTTGCAGTGCAGCGAGGCTCCTTCGCCGTCCACGCCGATGGGCTGACCGTCTCACGTGGCCCTGCGGAGGTGCTGCACGGCCTGTCGTTCGAGATCGCCGCCGGTCGCGTGACGGGGCTGCTCGGGCCGAGCGGCTGTGGCAAGACGACGCTGATGCGAGCGCTGGTCGGGGTGCAGCGCCACGTCTCGGGGACCCTGCGGGTGCTCGGCGAGCAGGCGGGAATGCCGTCGCTGCGTGCGCGCGTGGCCTATCTCACGCAGGCGCCGTCGGTGTACGGCGACCTGACCGTCCGTGAGAACCTCGACTACTTCGCCGCGATCCTCGGCGCCGGCGCGGCGGAGGTGCGCCAGGCGCTCGATCGCGTCGAGCTGAGCGCCCTCGGCGACAGGGTGGTGCGCCGGCTCTCCGGCGGCGAGCAGGCAAGGGCGTCGCTCGCCAGCGCGCTGCTTGGAGAGCCGCAGCTGCTCGTGCTCGACGAGCCGACGGTGGGCCTGGACCCGGTTCTCCGGCGCCAGCTGTGGCGGCTGTTCGCGGAGCTGGCCGCGGGCGGCACCACGCTGCTGGTCTCCTCGCACGTGATGGACGAGGCACGCCGCTGCGAGGAGATCCTGCTGCTGCGCGACGGGCGGCTGATCGCGCGCGGCAGCCCCGACGAGCTGGCCCGGCGGACCGGAACGGAGGATCTCGACGAGGCGTTTCTGCGACTGGTCGGGGGGGAGGTCGACGGATGAGCGCAGCCAACGTGCTGGCGACGGCTCGGCGTGTGCTGGCGCAGCTGCGCCACGATCCGCGCACGGTCGCCCTGGTCCTGCTGGTCCCGTGTGTGCTGATGACGCTGCTGCGCTTCGTCTACGAGGGTCGTCCGCGGGCGTTCGACGCGGCCGGTGCGCCGCTGCTCGGGCTGTTTCCGCTGATGACCATGTTCCTCGTCACCTCCGTTGCGCTCCTGCGCGAGCGCACCACGGGGACGCTCGAGCGGCTGCTCACAACACCCCTGGCCAAGCTCGAGCTGCTGCTCGGCTACGGCCTGGCGTTCGGTGCCCTGGCGACCGCGCAGGTGGCGATCGCGGTCGGCGTGAGCCTTGGAGCGCTGTCGCTGCACGTGGCCGCGAGCGGGCTGGTGCTCGCGCTGCTGTGCGTGCTCGTGGCGCTGCTCGGCATGGGGCTCGGCCTGCTCGCGAGCGCGTTCGCGAGCACGGAGTTCCAGGTGGTTCAGTTCTTCCCCGCGACCATCACGCCGCAGCTGCTGCTGTGCGGGCTGCTGGCCCCGCGCCAGCACATGCAGAGCGTCCTGCGGGCGATCTCCGACGCGATGCCCATGTCCTACGCGGTTGACGCGGTGCACCACATCAGCCGCGAAGCCGGCGTCGGCGGCGCCCTGTGGGGCGATCTCGGCGTGGTCGTCGCCTTCGCCGCCGTTGCCATCGGGCTCGGCGCGGTCACGCT
>DAINPC010000354.1:0-1804 GCA_036743695.1 Solirubrobacteraceae bacterium
TCGACGGCAGCCCGCGCGACCGCGCGATCAGCGGCATCCACGACATCGCCTACCGGGCGCGCGTCCGGCAGATCGACGGTCGCGGCGAGGTGCGCGGCGCGGAGATGCTGGTCGGCGGCGGCACCTCGATCATGCCGCGCGTGGCGCCCGCCCTCTATGACTTCGTGGAGCTGGACAACGGCGACTACCTGAAGTACGCCGAGGCGGTCTTCAGGATCTTCGACCGCCAGGAGTGGCTGCGAGTCAACCGCGCCCGCGCCCGCATCAAGGTGTTCGTGGACAAGCACGGCATCGAGGAGCTGCGCCGCCAGGTCGAGGAGGAGCTGGAGGGCGACTGGGTCTCCGAACGGGACTTCTCGATCGAGCAGCGCCTGTTCGTGGACGACGAGAGCGAGTCCGCGCCCGCGCCGGCCCAGTCATACGGCAGCCCCAACGGCGATCACCAACAGTTCGAGCGCTTCCGCGCCACCAACGTGGCGGAGCAGAAGCAGGACGGCTTTGTGACCGTCGAGGTGAAGGTCACCCGCGGCGACCTCACGCCCGAGCAGTTCAGGGGCCTGGCGGAGATCATGCGCGCCTACGCCGGCGGCTACGCCCGTACGACCGTCCAGCAGAACCTGCTGCTGCGCTGGGTGCGCGAGGAGTGCGTCTATGACCTCTGGCAGGCGCTGGGCGTGCTGGGGCTCTCAGATGCGGGCCCCCGTGAGATCACGGACGTGGTCTCATGCCCGGGAACGGACTCGTGCAAGCTCGGCATCACCAGCTCGATGGGCCTCAACCAGGCCGTCCAGGAGCGGGTCGAGGCGATGGACATCAGCGACGAGCTGACCCGCGACATCCACATCAAGATGAGCGGCTGCCCCAACGGCTGCTCCCAGCACCACGTCGCGGACATCGGCTTCTACGGCGCCTCGATCAAAGTGGGGGCGCACACGATCCCCGCCTACATCCCCCACGTGGGCGGCGTGGACGAAGGCGGCAGCGTGGCGTTCGGCAAGCGCCTGAAGCTGCGCCTGCCCGCCAAGCGCGTGCCCGAGGCGATCGAACGCTGGATCCGCCACTACGAGTCCAGCCGCGAGCCGGGCGAGGCGTGGGGCGCGTTCACGGAGCGCGTCGGCACGAGCGAGCTGGAAGGCCTGGTGAAGGACCTGTCGATGCCCGTGGACTTCGGGCTGGAGACAATGAACACGTTCATCGACTGGAACCGCAACGTCCCGTTCGAAGTGATTCGCGGCGAGGGCGAGTGCGCGGTATAGATCCAATGCGACGCAAAGGTCACGGTCAATCGGATGTCCACACCAGATAGCCACATGGCAGAGCTCACCTCCCACTTCGATCCGGCGCCAGGCATGACGCACACGCTGCGCGAGGCGGCGCGCCACGGCGCGCGGGCCGTGCTGCTGTGCTCCTTCCAGAAGGAGGAGTCGGTGCTGCTCGACGAGCTGCTGCGCTTGGACCAAGGCACGGGAAAGACCGTGCGGGTCGTCACGATCGACACTGGCGTCCTGTTCCCGGAGACGCTCGCGACGTGGCGCGCGTTCGAGGAGCGCTTCGGCGTGAAGATCGAGGTCCAGGACGCCAGCAGCCCCGACGTTCCGTGGAGCGGCCCTGAGCACTGCTGCTCGGTGGCGAAGGTCGCGGCGCTCGAGAGCTCGCTCGCGGGCGCCGAGGGCTGGATCACGGGCATCCGCCGCGAGCAGGGACCGACGCGCGCGGACACGGAGCTGATCGAGCGCGACGAGCGCCGCGGACTGTGGAAGTACAACCCGCTCGCGCACTGGACCGACAAGGACCTCTGGCGGCG
>DAINPC010000355.1:0-1785 GCA_036743695.1 Solirubrobacteraceae bacterium
GACTCGCGGTAGTTGACCGTGATGAAGTGCCCGTACGCCTTGGCAACGCCATATGGCGAGCGCGGGTAGAAGGGCGTGGTCTCGGTCTGGGGGACCTCCAGCACCTTGCCGAACATCTCACTGGATGAGGCCTGGTAGAAGCGGGCCTCGGGGCAGACTTCACGCATCGCCTCCAGCATCCGCGTGACGCCCACGCCGCTGAACTCGGCGGTCAGCGTCGGCTGGATCCACGAGACGGCCACGAAGGACATCGCCGCCAGGTTGTAGATCTCGGCCGGTCGTGAGGCGCGCAGGGCGTCCACGAGCGAGCGCTGGTCGAGCAGGTCGCCCTGGTGGAGGGTGATGCGGTCGCGGATGTGCTCGATCCGCTCGAACTTCTCCGTGGAGGAGCGGCGCACCATGCCGTGGACCTCGTAGCCCTTCTCGAGCAGCAGCTCGGCCAGATACGAGCCATCCTGGCCGGTGACGCCGGTGATGAGGGCTGAGCGGCGGTCGGACATGGGCCGGGAGCCTATCGGTCGCGCAGCTGGCGCAACCAGCGGACGGTCGCCGCGATCCCGTCCTCGACCCCGATCCGCGCCTCCCAGCCGAGCATCCGCTTGGCCTTCTCCACCGAGGGCCAGCGCCGCTGGACGTCGACTGCGAACGTCGGCAGGTGCTTCAGCTCGAAGGCATCCGCGTCCTCGCCGCAGGCCTCCCACACGATCGCCGCGATCTCCGCGACCGTCAGCTCGCGCGCGGCGGAGATGTTGAAGTCCTCGTTCAGGCCTGCCGGCGAGCTCATGGCGGCGACCACGCCGTCGGCGATGTCGTCCACGTGCGTGAGCGTTCGCGTCTGCTCGCCCGAGCCGAAGATCTCGAGCGGCCGCTGGCCGGAGAGGACCTTGTTGATCAGGTCGGGCACCGCGTGCGCGATCCCCGGCTCCGCGTCGGGCGTCTCACCGGGGCCGTAGGCGTTGAACGGGCGGCAGATGGTGAACGGGAAGCCGTGCTCGTCGTGTGCGGCGCGGCAGTAGACCTCGCCGGTCAGCTTGGAGAAGCCGTAGGCGGACACGGGCACGGGGCACTGAGGCAGGTAGTCCTCGGGCGTCGGGAACAGCTCGGCGCGCTCGAACACCATCGAGGAGGACACGTACACGAAGCGCTCGACTTCCAGCTCCAGCGACGCGCGGATGACGGAGTTGTAGAGGGCGTTGTTGACCTCCGTGAGGGTGTGGGGGAGGCGGTGGAAGTTGGCGATCCCGCCGACGATGGCCGCCAGGTGGATGACCTGCGTGCAGCCCTTCGTCGCCGCTCGCGCCTGCTCCGGCACGCGCAGGTCGCCCGTGTGGACCTCGCAGCCCTCGCGCATCCACTGGGGCGCGAGCCGCTGATCGGACACGCGCACCTCATGGGCGGGGTCGGCGAGCAGGCGTTTGACGACGGCGGCGCCGATCGTCCCGGCGCCGCCGGTGACCAGGACCCTGCTCACCCGATCGCTCCGAGGGCGGCCAGCTCGGTGGCGTAGGTGAACACCTGCGCCACCCCCCAGCAGTTCCAGGGATCCACGATCAGGCACTCCGGCGCGGCGCGCTCGGCGATCGCGGCGAGCGTCCGCGGGTCGCGGAACTCGGCGTGGTTGCTCGCCACCACCACCAGCTCGGCGCCGTCCACGGCGTCCGCAAACGCCGCCGTGGGCGTCGGCACGTGCGGGTCGTGCACGAACACGTCCGCCAGCTCGCGCTCCAGCAGCCGGATCAGCTTGTGCGCGAGCGAGTCCCGCTCGTCGTCGGTGTCGGCCTTGAA
>DAINPC010000356.1:0-1777 GCA_036743695.1 Solirubrobacteraceae bacterium
AGCCGCGGCTTTCACCACGGTGCGTAGCGCGTGGGCTGTTCGCCCGCCCCGCCCGATCACGCGGCCGTAGTCGTCCGCCGCCACGCACAGCTCGAGCACGATCGTGCCGTCATCCTCCTCGAACTGCTCGACCGCCACCGCGTCGGGCTCGTCCACCAGGCCTTCGGCGAGGTACTCCAGGAGCCGTCTGGGGTTCTCCGTGGGCATCTCCGTGGCGCCCGACGGCCTGCTAGCCGGTCCGAGTCTCGATGCCCTGGATGCGCAGCAGCTTGCGCACCGTGTCCGACGGCTGGGCGCCGCGGGCCAGCCAGTTGCGCGCGCGCTCCTCGTCGATCACGATCGTCGAGGGGTCCGTCTGCGCGTTGTAGTGGCCGATCGTCTCGATCACGCGACCGTCGCGGGGGGAGCGCTGATCGGCGACGACCACGCGCCACATCGGGTCCTTCTTGCCGCCCACTCGCGTGAGCCTGAGCCTGACTGCCACGTTGTCCTCTCTGGTGCGGAACGTTGCCTCTCGTGCACGAGAGGCCAGATCGATGAATCTCTGAGGCATGGAGCTTAGACGGTGTGCGCGGCTAAGGCGGGCAAATGTCGAGCGCGCTCAGCGCGCGCCCCGCATCAGCGCGCCGATGTCGGGCATCTTGCCGCGTCCCACCTGGCGCATCACCTTGCGCATCTGGCCGAACTGCTTGACCAGTTTGTTGACCTGCTGGACGTTCGTGCCGGAGCCGCGTGCGATGCGCAGCCTGCGCGAGCCCTTGATCAGCTCGGGCCGCCGGCGCTCCTCGGGGGTCATCGACAGGATGATCGCCTGGATCCGGTCGAGCTCGCGCTCGTCCACCTTCATGTTCTTCAGCTGCTGGCCACCGAAGCCGGGGATCATCCCCAGCAGGCTGCTCAGCGGACCCATTTTGCGGATCATCTTCAACTGGTCCAGGAAGTCGTCCAAGCCGAAATCGTTGCGCCGCAGCTTGCGCTCCAGCGCCAGCGCGTCCGTCTCGTCGAACTGCTGCTCGGCCTTCTCGATCAGGCTCATCAGGTCGCCCATGCCGAGTATCCGCTGGGACATGCGGTCGGGGTGGAAGCGCTCGAACTGGTCGAGCTTCTCCCCGGTGGAGGCGAACAGGATCGGCTTGCCCGTGACCGCCTTCACCGACAGCGCCGCACCGCCGCGGGCGTCGCCGTCGAGCTTGCTCATCACCACGCCGTCGAACTGCACCGCCTCCGCGAAGCTCTCCGCCACGTTGACCGCGTCCTGGCCGGTCATCGCATCCACGACCAGCAGCACGTTGTGCGGTTTGACCGCGTCGCGGATTCGCACCAGCTCGGCCATCAGCTGCTCGTCCACGTGCAGGCGCCCGCTGGTGTCCACGATCAGCACGTCCTTGCCCTCGTGCTTGGCGCGCTCCAGCGCCCACGCGGCGATCTCCACGGGATCGCGCTCGGTGCCCTGCTCGTAGACCGCAGCCCCCGCCTGGGCGCCGACCTTCACGAGCTGGTCAACGGCCGCCGGACGGTAGACGTCGCAGGCGGCCACCGCCACCGTCGAGGAGTGCTCCTCGCGCAGGTAGCGGGCGAGCTTGGCCGTGGCGGTCGTCTTGCCCGAGCCCTGCAGGCCGGCCATCAGGATCACCGTGGGCGGGCGCGGCGAGAAGCTCAGCCCGGCCGAGGCGCCGCCCATCAGCGCCGTCAGCTCCTCGCCCACGATCTTCACGACCTGGTGGCCGGGGTTGAGCTTGCCGATCACATCCGCGCCCAGGCAGCGCTCCTTCAGCTG
>DAINPC010000357.1:0-1767 GCA_036743695.1 Solirubrobacteraceae bacterium
CGCGCGCCGGCTGCTGCGGGACGAGGACGGCCACTACACCGGCCTGGTGGAGCACGAGAGCCGCGAGACCTTCGCCGCCATGCACGAGAGCCCGCAGCACTCCGAGGCGCAGGCGCTCCTCGACGGCGAGATCCTCGAGGGCCCGCGGTCTCCGCGCTTCTACGACGTCGTCGTCGGCTGATCCGGCCTCAGCCTGGATCCACCGTTTTGCGCCAGGTTGTCTGCTGAGCGGGGCGGGTGGGGTGCTGATCGGGGGCTGGGCGGCGATCGGTGACGCTGGCCGGGTGGATCGAGGGTGCGGGGCGCGTTCGGGAGGGGTGCACGCGCCGTTTTCGGGCAGGGAGGTGTGTGTGGCGCTGCGTGGATCTGGTGTTGGTTGGCTGGCGCCGCGCGACGCTCAGCCCGGCGCGGGAAGGGCGCGGATGCGTGTGAGCGCGGCGAGGAAGTCGTCCTGCCAGGGCCAGCGGGCGGGCAGGTGAAGTGTCCAGCGGCCGGCGTGGCGGGTCAGACGGCCGGGGAGCGTGAGCAGTCGGCGGCGGAGGGTACGGGCGACGCGGACGGTGGCAGCAGGCTGTCCGAGCACGGTCGTCCAGCGCAGCAGGTTGTGCGCCAGGGCGGCGATCACCGTCCAGGCCGCGTTGGCGTGAAACTGACCCGAGGGGAAGTGTGCGAGCGCTTGGTCTTTGAGGTCGCGGATGACCAGCTCGACGACGGCGTGCTGGCGGTGCTCGGCCTCGACAATCGCGATCTCCTCGCTGCGGTTGGTGGCGAACGGGAAGTGCTGCCAGGTCGCAAACAGCTCGGCCTGAATGCCGAGGGTGCGGACGCGGCGGACGATCAGGCGTCGACCGTCGAGGGCGGTTTCGGCGATCTGCGCCTCGCCCGTGTCGGGGTAGTCGTCGATCGTCGTCCACGCCATTTCGGGGATCTGGGCGACCAGCTCGCGCACGGTCTTGGTCATGCGTACCCCGATCGAGTAGCTCCAGCCGGCCTGCTCCAACCTGGCGAACACCTTGCCGTTCCAGAAGCCCGAGTCGGCCCTGAAGAGCTTGACGCCGGTCGCGCCGGCGCGCGCGACCCGCGCGATCAGCTCGTCGCTGAAGCGCACGATCCCGCGTTGGGTGTTGGCCGAGCCCTTCCGCAGGCGCAGGTGCAGCACCTCGCCCGTGCCCGCCCTGGTAGCGAGGATCGGGTGGTAGCCCAGTTTGCGCGTGTAGCCGAACGCTGCACCCTGCTTGCGGTAGCCGTGCACCTCGCCGACGAAGCTGTCGACATCGACGACCAGGCGCTCCGAGCCCGGACCGGCGCCCGCCTTCCACGCCCGCGTCAGCGTCTCGGCGAGCACCCGGTCGAGCTGGCGCACATGCCCGAACGTGAACGCACGCAGGAACGTCCCCAGCGTCGAGGGCGCCGCCATCCAACCGCCCAGCAGTCGGCCGATCCTGCCCGAGCGCAGCAGATCGCAGTCGTCGATCGAGTCGGCCCCGAGCACCATCGCGTAGATCAGCGTCATCACCTTCCGGCCCGCGTTGCCCGCACCCGGCCGCTCCGGGCGCAGACGCACGAACCGCTCCACCAGCGCCTCGATCCCCAGCCGCCCGGCCAGCGTCGCGGCCAACGCGATCCCGGCGTCCGAGACCACCCGCTCGTCGTCGAAACAGACCCGCACCTCGTCCAGTCCGACCGGCCTGTCATCGTGCACCATCAAGGTGACCTCCTGACGCCGGGCCCCGGCTGCCCATACAGCCTGGAAAAGCCCAGCTCAGG
>DAINPC010000358.1:0-1758 GCA_036743695.1 Solirubrobacteraceae bacterium
GGGCAGGAGATCGTCGTGCAGGTGGTCAAGGCCCCGCTGAAGACCAAGGGCGCGCGCCTGTCGATGGAGGTGACCATCGCGGGGCGCTACATGGTCTACGCGCCCACCGGCGAGGGCGTCGGGGTCTCCCGCCGCCTGGAGGACAGCGAGCGCGAGCGCCTGCGGCGCCAGACCTCGGGCCTCGAGCTGGACGGCGGCGGCGTGATCGTCCGCACGGCCGCCCACGGCGCCAAGCGCGAGGACTTCCAGCGCGAGCTGAAGTACCTCCACAAGCTCCACGAGGTGCTGGTCAAACGCGTGCAGGACACCGCCGCTCCGGATCTGGTCTTCCAGGAGGCGGACCTGTCGGTGCGCGTCGTGCGCGACATCTTCTCCGCCCACTTCGAGCGGGCGATCGTGGACGACGAGCAGCAGTACCACCGCCTGGTCTCGTTCTTCACCCGCACCGCCCCGGAGCTGGTCGAGCGGGTCGAGCTGTGGCAGCAGGAGGAGCCGCTGTTCGAGGCATACGGCGTGGACAAGGCGATCGCCGGCGTGCTCTCCCGGCGCGTGGACCTGCCGAGCGGGGGATACCTGATCATCGACTACGCCGAGGCGCTGACCGTGATCGACGTCAACTCCGGCAGCTTCATCGGCCGCGGCAAGGGCGCCGGCCTGGAGGACACGATCACCAAGACCAACCTGGAGGCGGCCGAGGAGGTCGTCAACCAGCTGCGCCTGAGGGACATCGGCGGCATCATCGTGATCGACTTCATCGACATGGCGCGCGCGCGCAACCGCGACGCGGTGATGAAGACGCTGCGCAAGACGCTGGACGAGGATCGCACCAAGACCTTCACGGCCGAGATCTCCAAGCTCGGCCTGGTGGAGATGACCCGCCAGAACGTCACCGAGGGCGTGCGCGAGATCATGAGCAGCCCGTGTCCCACCTGCGAGGGCGAGGGCGTGATCCGCTCGGAGGAGACGATCGCGATCGAGTTCGAGCGCAAGCTGCGCGACGTGGTGCTGGAGCAGCCCGACGCGGAGGCGTTCCTGGTGCAGATCAACCCGCGGGTGAGCACCCAGTTCACCGGCCACGGCTCACGGGTGCTGCACGCGCTGGAGGCGCAGACGGGCAAGTCATTCCTGTTCGAGGGCTCGGAAGGCCTCACGCTGGACCACTTCGCGATCACCTTCATCGGCACCCGCGAGGAGGTCGAGGAGCGCGCCCTGCCCTTCCGCCAGGGCGACGAGGTGCTGGTTGAGATCGTCGAGCCGCACATGTACGACGTGGACGACGCGGTGGCCAAAATCGACGGCTACATCATCTCGATCGCCGGTGCCGCGCCGTGCGTGGGCGAAAAGCGGATGGTGCGCATCGACCAGGTCGGGCGCACGGCCGCCAGCGCGCTGCTGCTGGACGAGTCCGGCGAGGTGGCCACACCACCGCCGGCGCGCACCCCGAGCACGCGTGGCAACGGTCGCGGCAAGCGCCGCGCGAGCGCGCCCGCCGGCGGTGACGCCGCCGAGCGGCCCGAGCCACGGGCGCGCCGGCGCCGCGCTCCGGCCGACACAGAGGACGCGGAGGCGCGCCGCGAAGCTGGCCTCAGCGAGTCCCCTACCGGCCTGGACTCCGAGCCGGAGGAGGAGCTTGCGACGGGTGCGCTCGCCGCCGAGCCCGCGCCGCAGGACGAGGCCACCGAGGATGGCCTACAATCCAAGCCTCGGCGTCGTGGCCGCAGGGGCGGACGGCGCCGTTCGGCTGCCAAGGCCGAGGCG
>DAINPC010000359.1:0-1757 GCA_036743695.1 Solirubrobacteraceae bacterium
ACCCTTCGTCTGCATACGAGCCGCCGCTGGCGCTGCCGAACACAGAGGAAGTACTCGATCACGGCTTCAATGCGTCGAGTGAGCGAGCAGCTAGCCGTCAACTAGGAGCGCCTGCAACGGGCCGAGCAGCCGTTCGGAACGGCGTGAGGTCGCCTGCAGCTCCACGAGACCGTGCGTCAACGGCTCACCGCGGTTCCTGCGCTCGCGCTGCTCGGCCGCGATCGGGCGCCAGAGCTCATCGACGACGGTGCTCGGGTCGCCGGCGACCTCGTCGATGTCGCGTTCTAGGTGGGCGGCCCACAGTCGCAGTCGCGTGTCGCGCGCGAGCGCTGCGTCGCAGGTGACGACGTTGACCTCGCTGTCGTTGAAGAAGGAGTGGGCGTTGAGGTTCGCGGAGCCGAGCGTGAGCCAGCGGTCGTCGACGATCCCGACCTTCGCGTGCACGTACACGCGGTCGCTGGTGTTGCCCGAGCGCGCCCGGATCGTCGTGGCGAGGAAGCGCCCCTGGTCTCCGTCAGCTTCAGCGAGCAGGCCGAGTTGGCCGCGGGTGTCGTCCTGTCCGGTGTTCGGCCTGCCGGGCAGCATGATGACGAGGCGAAAGTCGTCCGCCGGCGGCCGGTGGAGCTTCTCGGCAAGGATGTTGACGATCTCCGGCGACCACAGGAACTGGTTCTCCAGGTAGACCAGGTGCTGCGCGGAGCGCAGGGCACGCATGTACGCCTCGATGATCCGGAAGTCGCCGCGCGGCGCGAAGTCGTAGAGCTTCTCGGGGAGGGTTCGCACGACCTGCAGCTCCACATCGCCGGCGCTCACCACGTCCGCAGGCTGCGCTTCCAAGCGCTCGCCCGTGACCGCATGCCAGCGCTGGGCGACGTGGAGACCAACGTCGGCGACCGCCGGCCCGCGCAGCCGCGAGGCGACGTCGTGCCAGCCCATGCGCCCGCGCGCCGGATGCTCGGGCGTGTCATAACGATCACCGTCCAGGTCCGTTAGGTCCATGCCGCCGACAAAGGCAACCTCGTCGTCGATCACGACGAGCTTCTCGTGGTGGCAGTGCATCGGACGCTCGTTCGAGTCCAGCGCGACCTTGATGCGCGTCCCGCGCACGAGCTGATCGCGCCCCTCGCGCACGGAGGCGCGGCGCGGCGCGAACACGGGCACCGGAGCCCCGGCCCACAGCAGCACGCGAACGTCGACCGACTCGGCCGCCTCGCCCAGTAGCTCGCGCAGCAGCACCGGCGGCTCGTCGCGGACGAGCGCGAACTCCGGCGTGATGCACCACCCCGCGATCAGCACGCTACGCCGCGCGCAGCGGATCGCCTGCTCGAGCGCCGGGAAGTAGGCCGCGCCGTCGATCAGCACGTCGAGCGCGTTGCCCGCCCGCGGCGGCGGATCGCCCGCGGCCCACAGGCGCCCGTCGTCCGGTGGCGTGCGCTGCGCGGAGCGCCCGAGCTTGCCGAGCCTACGAGCGTGGTGAGCGTTCGTCAAACGCTCGATCGCATTTCCCGCAACGCGGTCGGCGACTCCAAGGACATCCATGGGCATCGCACTCAGACGATACGCCGCCGAGGCGCCGCAACATCCGGCGCGACGCTTCGCCGTTGATCAACGCTCGGATCCGGTGGCTGTCTTGCCACCCACTCGCCATCCTTGGCGCTACCGCAAAAGGCGACCGCATACGGTCTGGTTCTCGTCCTCAAAGTCAAAGCGGTAGTCGGACTGGTGGGCGCTGCCGCTCAGGGCCGCGGCACGGATTG
>DAINPC010000360.1:0-1736 GCA_036743695.1 Solirubrobacteraceae bacterium
CTCGTGCGACCCGTGAGCAGACGCCCGAAGCCGTAGGCGCAGGCGTGGAGGTCTTGATGACGTGTGACGTCAGCGGAAGTTGGCCCCGTGCAGGTCCTCTCCCCCAGCCGCCGACACCGTACCGACGCGACCGCGACGACCACCAGTTGAGTCCCGTAATGTGGTGTAAGTTTCCCTGGCGGCTTTCGCCACCCGCGGCGGGTGAAAATGAGCGATGATAGCGGGGGTCGTCCGCCGACGCCGCGTTGTCTTTGGTGCCTGTGAGCCCGCGGTAAGTTTGGCGTGGGAGCCTCCCCCCGGATCCCGGGACTGTGGCCACTTGAGCACGCTCATCAGACTCGTCTGTTTTGGAGACTCCTGGCGGGCGACGCCGTTGTTCTGTGGCGCGCCCGAGAGGAGGAGAACCGTGGAAGTGATCGTAGAGCGTGCGGCGGCGCTGGACGTGCACAAGGCGCAGGTGACGGCCTGTGTGCGCATGCCGGCGGACACGGGCGGGCGCACGCAGGAGGTGGCCGAGTTTGCCACCACAGTGCGCGGCCTGCTGACGCTGCATGACTGGCTGAGCGCCCACCACGTGACCGAGGTGGCCATGGAGGCCACCGGCGTCTACTGGAAGCCCGTCTGGGCGATCCTTGAAGAGGACTTCGAGCTGCTCCTCGTGAACGCCCGTCACGTGAAGCAGGTGCCGGGCCGCAAGACCGACGTCTCCGATGCCGCCTGGCTCTGCCAGCTCCTCGAGGCCGGGCTCCTGAAGGCGAGCTTCGTGCCACCCAAGCCGATCCGCGCCCTGCGCAACCTGACGCGCTACCGCAAGGCGCAGATCAGGGAGCGCCAGCGCGAGGCCAACCGCCTGCACAAGGTGCTTGAGGACACCGGCATCAAGCTCGACTGCGTGGCTTCCGACATCCTCGGCGTCTCCGGCCGGGCGATGCTCGAGGCGCTGGTCGCCGGCACCACCGACCCGGAGGTGCTCGCCGATCTGGCGCGCGGCCGGCTGCGCGCCAAGCTGCCCGCCCTGCGCGAGGCGCTCGAAGGGCGCTTCAACGCGCAGCACGCCCTGCTCGTGGGGGCCATCCTCGCCCATCTCGACTTCCTCGACGAGCAGATCGAGCGCCTCTCGGAGGCGATCAGGGAGGCACTCGCCCCTTTTGCTGCGGCGGTTGAGCTCCTCTGCAGCATCCCCGGCGTCCAGCAGCGCACCGCCGAGAACGTGCTCGCCGAGATCGGCCTCGACATGAGCCGCTTCCCCTTCGCCGGTCACCTCGCCTCCTGGGCCGGCCAGTGCCCCGGCAACCACGAGTCCGCCGGCAAGCGCCGCTCGGGGCGCACGCGCAAGGGCTCCAAGTGGCTGAACGAGGCGCTCACAGAAGCCGCCATAGCTGCGGTGCGTACGAACGGCAGCTACCTGCAGGCCCTCTACAAGCGCCTGCGCCCGCGCATCGGGCACAGCCGGGCGCTCGGCGCCGTCAAGCACTCGATGATCTGCGCCTGCTGGCACATGCTCTCCAGCGGCGAGCTCTACCGTGACCCGGGCGGCGACTACTTCCTGAGCCGTGACCCCGAGCGCCAGACCAAGCGGCTCGTGCGTCAGCTGGAAGCGCTCGGACATGCGGTCATGCTGCAGGAGCCGGCGGCCTGAACGAGGGCTATTTTCCCATCAGACGCTACCACCGAAATCGGAACGCGGCCAGAAGAACCTGCATCGCGCGGTTCCTTCGATCCGGTGCCGGACCGTA
>DAINPC010000361.1:0-1729 GCA_036743695.1 Solirubrobacteraceae bacterium
AGATCAAGCAGATCGTCGAGCTGCTGCTGCTGCGCATCCGCGAGTCGATGGCCGAGCGCGAGCTGCAGCTGGAGCTGACCGAGCCCGCCAAGGACCTGCTGGTCGAAAAGGGCTGGGATCCGGCGATGGGAGCGCGGCCGCTGCGCCGGGCGATCCAGCGCTACATCGAGGATCCCCTCGCGGACTTCGTGCTGCGCGAGCAGCTGACTCCCGGGGCGACCGTCGTGGTGGACCCGGCCGAGGGCGAGCAGGAGGGCGAGGTGCGCCTCTCGATCGTCAAGCCCAAGAAGCAGAAGACGCCCGTGGGCGTGGGCGCGGAAGGCGCCGGTGTCGAGGAGCTTGCCGAGGGCGAGACGCCCGTGGAGAGCCAGCCTCCCGCCGACGAGCAGTAGGCGCGCGCAGCTGAGCACTCACGACGAGCAGATTGCTCTGACGCCGCTGACGGCCGAGGACTGGTCGCAGGCGGCGCGCATATACGCGGCGGGGATCGCAGGCGGAAACGCGACGTTCGAGGCCGAGCCGCCGCCGTGGGAGGAATGGTCGCGCAAGCGGGCCGGCTATCCCGCGGTGATCGCACGAGGAGCCGGTGGGGAGGTGCTCGGATGGGCGGCGCTGACGCCCGTCTCGCCCCGCGAGGTCTATCGGGGAGTGGGGGCCGTGAGCGTCTACGTGGCGCCCGAGCACGCCCGTCGCGGCGTCGGCCGGGCGCTGCTGAGCGGTCTCGTGGAGAGCGCCGAGACGGCGGGCTTCTGGACCCTGGAGGCGGGCATCTTCCCCGAGAACGCCGCCAGCGTGGCGCTGCACCAGGGCGCCGGCTTCAGGCTGGTGGGCGTGCGCGAGCGCATCGGGCGGATGCCCGACGGGCGCTGGCGCGACGTGCTGCTGTTCGAGCGGCGCAGCGCCGAGGTCGGGCGCGACGACCCAGCCGTCCCCCCCGGCCCGTAGGCTGGGTCGATGGCTCGCACCACAGTCCAGGTGTGCTCCCAGTGCGGCTTCCAGTCGGCCCAGTGGCACGGACAGTGCCCGGGCTGTGAGGCATGGAACACGCTGGTGGAGGAGAGCGTGCGCCCGGCGCGCGCGGACGCCCGTGCGGGCGGCAAGTCCCGGCGCGCGGCCCGCGCCGCCAACGGCTCCCCGCCCGCGCTCAGGTCGGTGCCGCTGAGGGAGGTGGGGGCGGCGGCGGTCAAGCGGATGTCCACCGGCATCGGCGAGCTCGATCGGGTGCTGGGCGGCGGGCTGGTGCCGGGCTCGCTGGTGCTGCTCGGCGGATCTCCCGGGATCGGCAAGTCAACGCTCACCAACATGGTTCTCGGACACCTTCAGCAGGCGGGCCACAGGACCCTGTACGTCAGCGGCGAGGAGTCCGCGGAGCAGGTCAGGCTGCGCGCCGAGCGCCTTGCCCCCGGTGCGCTGGGGGTGCCGATCCTCGCGGAGACAGATCTCGACGCGGTCCTGGACACGATCGCCGCGGAGGCGCCGGAGGCATGCGTGATCGACTCGGTGCAGACCCTCGGCGCCTCAGAGCTCTCCGGCGCCCCCGGCTCGGTGGGCCAGGTGCGCGAGGTGGCCGCGCGGATCATGCAGCTGGCCAAGGCACAGGGCGTGGCGGTGATCCTGGTGGGCCACGTGACCAAGGACGGCGCGCTGGCGGGCCCCCGCGTGCTCGAGCACCTTGTGGACTGCGTGCTGCAGTTCGAGGGCGAGCGCGA
Source organism: Solirubrobacteraceae bacterium (assembly GCA_036743695.1). Taxonomy (GTDB): domain Bacteria; phylum Actinomycetota; class Thermoleophilia; order Solirubrobacterales; family Solirubrobacteraceae; genus Palsa-744. Next base: position 1,710 of record DAINPC010000361.1, read on the forward strand.
GCGTCCCTACCGCGAGCTGC
>DAINPC010000362.1:0-1694 GCA_036743695.1 Solirubrobacteraceae bacterium
CCCTCCGCCCCCCAGCCTCCGCTCGCCGCGGCGGCCATCCAGATCGACTCGCACCTGGACGACGCGGAGGAGCGCTCGCTGGCGGAGGACGTGCTGGACGGGCTCACGCGCCCGTTCAAGGAGCTGCCCCCCAAGCACTTCTACGACGCCCGCGGCGCGCAGCTGTTCGACCAGATCTGCGAGCTGCCCGAGTATTACCCCACGCGCTGCGAGCGCGCGATCCTGAGCGAACGCGCGGACGAGCTGGCGGCGCTGACGGGGGCGGTCGAGCTGGTGGAGCTGGGCTCGGGCACCGCGTCCAAGACCCGCGTGCTGCTGAACGCGCTGAGCGCGGCGGGCACGCTGGAGCGCTACGTGCCCGTGGACGTCACCGAGAGCATGGTGCGCGAATGCGCGGAGACGCTCACGGCGGAGTATCCCGGCCTGCACGTGCATGGCGTGATCGGCGACTTCGAGCGCCACCTCGATCACGTCCCGCCCGCAATCGGACCGCGGATCGTGGCGTTCCTGGGCGGCACCATCGGCAACTTCACGCCCGGCAGCCGCCGCCGCTTCCTGCGCAAGATCGCACGCCTGCTCAGCCCAGATGACTTCCTGCTGATGGGCACCGACCTGGTCAAGGATCCGCGGGTGCTGGAGGCCGCCTACGACGACTCGCAGGGCGTCACTGCGGAGTTCAACCGCAACGTGCTGCGGGTGCTCAACCGCGAGCTGCAGGCGGACTTCGACCCCGAGGACTTCGACCACGTGGCGCTGTTCAACGAGCAGCACGAGTGGATCGAGATGCGCCTGCGCGCCAAGCGCGAGCTGATCGCGACGGTGCGCGGGCTGGACCTGTCGGTGCACTTCCGCGCCGGCGAGGAGCTGCGCACGGAGATCAGCGCAAAGTTCACGCCCGAACGCGTCGACGGGGACCTGTCGGCCGCCGGACTGGAGCTGGTGCACTGGCTGACCGACCCGGATGGCCTGTTCGCGCTGACGCTCTCCAGGCGCACCTCCCGGTAGCTGCGGGCAGGCGCACCTCACGATAGGCTCTCGGCATGGAGATCGAGGGCTCCTCAGCGATCGTCGTCGGCGGCGCCTCCGGGCTCGGCGAGGCGACCGTCCGCCGCCTGCACGAGCGCGGCGCGCTGGTCACGATCGCGGACGTCAACGCCGAGAAGGGCGCCGCGCTGGCCTCCGAGCTGGGCCTGGAGCTCGCGTCCTGCGACGTGCGCGATGAGGCCCAGGTGCGGGCGGCCGTCGAGGCCGCTGCCGCCGCGGGCCCTCTGCGCATCGCGGTCTGCTGCGCGGGCACCGGCTGGGCGCAGAAGGTTGCCGGCTCCAAGGGCCCGCACCCGCTGATGCCGTTCGAGACGATCATCTCCATCAACCTGATCGGCACCTTCAACGCGCTGCGCTTCGCCTCCAGCGCCATGATCGCCAACGAGCCGGGAGAGGACGGCGAACGCGGCGTGTGCGTGAACACCGCCTCGATCGCCGCCTATGACGGCCAGGTCGGCCAGATCGCCTACTCGGCCTCCAAGGGAGGCGTGGTCGCAATGACCCTGCCCGCAGCGCGCGATCTGGCGCAGTACGGCATCAGGGTCAACACGATCGCGCCGGGGCTGTTCGACACGCCGCTGCTGGCGGCGCTGCCGGAGGAGGCCCGCGTGAAGCTGGGAGCGGGCGTCCCCTTCCCCCAGCGCCTGGGC
>DAINPC010000363.1:0-1676 GCA_036743695.1 Solirubrobacteraceae bacterium
GTCGGTGACGTTGGTATCGAGATCCTGCGTGCCGTGCTCGAGCTCGACGTCCATCCCCATCCGAAACTGCTCGATGTCGAACGGCGATGTCACCCAGTCGATGCCGATCCGCTCGCCGGCCACCCGGGCCTCCTCGACGGTGAAGTGGGCCTTATCGCTCATGCCACGGAGCCTACGCTCAGCGCGCTGGCGCTGTCGGATTGCGCGAGGACGAGGCGCGTCCTCCGCCCTGGAGTGACCCGTCTTCGCGGACGCTCGACGACTCGTCTGACAGCTAGCGATCAACCTCTTCGGGCTCGTCGTACCACGTCTTGCGCTCTCCTATCCGGGCCCTCATGCGCCAGCCGCGCGACTTCGGGGCCTGCTCCACTGCGCCCGCGAGCGCCGTTATCCGCGCCGCCACCGCCTCCTGCTCATCGGCTGTCAGAGGGCTCTCGCTCAGTCCGGCGTGAAGGCGCTCGAAGTTCAGCTCGAACGTGTGGTGCAGGCCCCAGTCCGTACGTGTCAGCTCGGCGATCCTCGCGATGTTGATCGCGTCCGCGTCGTGCTCGGCCAACGGTAGGCCGTGCAGCAGCGAGTAGAGGTCGCCGCGGTCCTTGGCGTTCAGAGAGACGATCTGCAGCTTCGTCATCGCCAGCTCGGCCGCCGGAAGGGTGTCGTGGCGCACCGTGAGGCGCTGGGCGAGCGGAAGCGCGTGGCACATCTCGAAAGTCTCGACGAACACGTCGATCTTGTGGCCGCTGCCCTCGTCCTCGAACAGCAGCCGTCTCGCCCCGTTCAGCGCGTTGAACTGGCGCTCGGGCTGCCATCCGGCGCTCTCCAGCAGATTCTCCACGGCGCGGGCCGCGCGTCTACTGGTCAGGAAGTCCAGGTCGGCGATCTCACGGTCGAAGCGAGGGTCCATCCGCTCCCCCAGCAGCACTCTGATCCCCATTCCTCCGAGCAGGCGCATCGGCACGTCGCTGCGAGCCGCCTCTGAGAGCAGGCGACGAGCCTCGTCTTCGAGGGAGCTCAGCATCTCTCCTGGGTCCTTCCCCGCCGCCTAGCCGGTGACGAACTGGTGACGGACGCCGTCGCCCCTGAGCGCGATCAAGCAGCCCGAGATGCGCCCCGTGTGGTAGTCGCTGCCGGGGTTGATCGCGAGGGTGCGACCGATCCGAGTGGCCGCGGCGCTCTCGTGAACGTGGCCGTGAAGTGAGAGCATCGGCTGGTAGCGCTCGATCAGCTCCCGGACCGCGGTGGAGCCGACTGGTATTAGCTTTGGCTCGGACCCGACCATCACCACGGACAGATCATCGTCGAGTTCGGCGGCCGTGTCGAGTGTGGAGCCGTAGGGCGGGACGTGGAGATTGAAGATCGAGCGCCCGTGGTCCTCGATCTGGCCCGCAAGGCGGTCGACGCGGTCGTAGAGCTCACTCTCGTCGAGCTCCCGCGGGGAGTCGAACGGGGTTCTGTTCGAGTACCCGAGCGAGACCATCGTGTACTGGTCGAACTGGACGATCCGGTCGTCGCACGCCTCGACCCTCGCCGCGTTCTCAATCGACACGTCCACGCCGGGCGGGTCGTCGTTGCCGGGCATCAGGAAGCAGCGCACGTCGGTGTCCGCGAGCCGCACCGCGGCGAGCTCCATCCATCGGTCGAAGGTCTCCAGCATGACCTCCGCGAACCATTCCTCG
>DAINPC010000364.1:0-1642 GCA_036743695.1 Solirubrobacteraceae bacterium
CGCGGCATCACCTTCAGCGTGCGCCACATCAGGAAGATCAGGGCCGAGAAGAACAGGATCGCAATGACCGGCTCCCAGTTCAGCGCCCAGTTCTGGATTTCCTGCGCGAACGAGATCTTCGGAGCGGCGGCCGCGGGCGCGACCGAGTGCACGGTGCTGGCGTGCAACAGAACGGCGTGTTTCGCCGCCGCGTGCGTGACCGCGCCCTGTCCCGTCACTGCGTGCGTGGCGTGGGAGCCCCCGCCCGTCGAGCTCGGCGTGGCTGCAGCTTGCGTGCTCACCCGCGCATCCCCCCCTTGTGCACCATCCTTGGCATCGTCAACTCATTATGCGTGGTTTTCGCCCGTCTGTCGAGAGGCCGCTGCCATTCAGCCCAGCACGCGCGTGGCCAGGTCTGCAAACAGCTGGGTGGCAAAGGCCAGATCGCGCACGTCGATGCGCTCGTCGGCGCCGTGCACGAGGGGCGCGCTCTGCAGCAGCGTCTGGTGGCGGTGGGGGAAGAAGCCGTAGGCCACGCACTCGGGGAACGCCAGGCGGAAGTGGCGAGAGTCGGTGAAGCCGGGGAGGATCACCGGCACCACCTCTGCACCAGGATCCTGCTCGGCTATCCAGCTCGAGATCGTGTCCATCAACTGCGACCGCACGGGCGAGCGGTTGCCCACCACGCGCTCGTTGAACTCGATGCGCCAGGGCGGGTGGGAGCCCGTATCCACCTCCCCCAGCACCTCCGCGATGCCCTCGCGCACCTCGCGCTCGCCCAGGCCGGGGGGCACCCGGCAATCGACCTTCAGCTCGGCGCGACTGGGGATCACGTTGATCTTCTCCGAGGCGCTGATCCGCGTGGGCGTGAAGGTCACGCCCAGCATCGGCTCGAACATCGTCGCCAGGCGTGGGTCCGCGGCCCGCAGGCGCGCGATCGAGCCCTCGGGGTCCTCAGGGTCCTCGCCGATGCCGCGCAGGAAGGCGCGCGGCTCGTCGGTCGGACGGTAGGAGGGCTGGCGCGCGGCCAGCCGCTCCAGCACGGGTCCCATCTTCAGCAGCGCGTTCTCGCCCATGCCCGGCATCGAGGCGTGCCCGGCGACCCCGTCGGTGGTGATGGTGAAGCGGAACACGCCCTTCTCCGCGCAGCACACGCCGTAGCAGCGCCTGCCCTGGTAGTCGAACACCGCGCCGCCACCCTCGTTGACAAGCAGATCGCAGCGCACCTTCTCGGGATGGGTCTCGGTGATCCACTGAGCGCCCAGCTCCCCCCCGGTCTCCTCGTCCACGACCGCCACGATCAGCAGCTCGCCCCGAGCCGGGCGCCAGCCCGAGCGCGCCAGCGAGGCCGCGGCGGCGATCTCGGCGGCCACCTGCGACTTCATGTCCAGAGCGCCGCGACCCCACAGGAAGCCGTCGGCGAGGTCCCCCGACCACGGGTCGTGCGTCCACTCGGCGGCGTCCGCGAGCACGGTGTCGACGTGGCCGAGGTAGCAGAGGGTCGGTCCGTCGCCGCTCTCGGCGCGCAGCCGTGCCACCAGGTTCGGGCGCTCGGGCTCGGCGCCGAGCAGCTCACACTCGAAGCCCGCCGCACTGAGGTACCCGGCGAGGTACTCCTGGGCTGCCAGCTCGTTGCCGGGGGGGTTGACCGTGTTGAAGCGGA
>DAINPC010000365.1:0-1579 GCA_036743695.1 Solirubrobacteraceae bacterium
TGGACGGAGTAGGCGCCGCCGGGGTCGTGTGTGGCTTCGCTGATGGCCATGCCCTGGAAGGAGCCCCCGAGCCAGTAGACGGGTTGGGGGGCCACGATCAGGCCCTCGAGGATGTTGTGGGGGATGGGCCGCTGCTGGACAGTGTCGCCGCAGGCGCCGATCGCCACAGCACAGAGCCCGGCGAGCGGTAGGGCACGGAGACGCACGTGCGCAGGGTAGCGGCGCGCAGCGCCGGCGGCCTGCTAGCCGCGGTAGCGGTTGGTGATCGGCATGCGCCGGTCGCGGCCGAATGCGCGCGCGGTGATCTTGATCCCGGGGGGTGCCTGGCGGCGCTTGTACTCGGCCAGGTCCACCAGCCGGATCGTGCGGTCCACCTCGCTCTCCGCCAGCCCCTGCGCGATCAGCTGCTCACGGCTCTGATCGAGCTCCACGTAGCCCTCCAGGATCCGGTCGAGCAGCTCATACGGCGGCAGCGAGTCCTCGTCTCGCTGGTCGTGCCTGAGCTCCGCCGAGGGCGCGCGCTCGATGATCGAGGCGGGGATCGGGCTCGCCGCCGGCTCGCCGGCGCCGGGTGAGGATCGGGCGGCGCGAGCGCCACCAGCGAGCGCGCCGGCGGGGGAGTTGCGCCACTCGCACAGCCGGTAGACGAGCGTCTTGGGCACGTCCTTGATGACCGCGAAGCCACCCGCCAGGTCGCCGTAGAGGGTGGTGTAGCCGACGGACATCTCGGACTTGTTGCCCGTGGTCAGCACCAGCCAGCCGAACTTGTTGGAGAGCGCCATCAGCAGGTTGCCGCGGATGCGCGCCTGCAGGTTCTCCTCGGTGAGATCCGGCTCGCGCCCGGCGAACAGCTCGGCGAGCGCCTCCGTGTAGGCGTGCATGACCGACTCGATCGGCAGCTCGTGCACACGCACCCCCAGCGCGGCGCTGAGCGCGCGGGCGTCCTGCTGGGTGGAGGCGGAGGAGTAGGGGGAGGGCATGATCGTGCTCGTGACCCACTCGGCCCCGAGAGCGTCGGCGGCGAGGCAGGCCACCAGCGCCGAGTCGATCCCGCCGGAGAGGCCGAGCACGACGTGCTGAAAGCCGTTCTTGCTCACGTAGTCGCGCAGCCCGATGAGCAGCGCGCCGTACACCTCCGCCTCCACCGGGGCCAGCGGCTCGCGCAGCGCGCAGGACGCGGGCGCCTCGCGGGCGGGCGGGGCGGAGGACTGACCGGGGGCGCCCGGCGGGAGCGCGGGGAGGATCAGCGCCCGGCGCTCGGAGCGCCGCGCCACCGGACGGTGGCTGGCGTCGCGCAGGCGCGCGGCCGCGGCGGCCTCGAGGTCCACGTCACAGACCAGCAGCTCCTCCTCGAACTGGGCGGCGCGCGCGATCGTGGCGCCGGTGTGGTCGATCACGCAGGAGTGCCCGTCGAAGACCAGCTCGTCCTGGCCGCCGACCAGCCCGCAGAAGGCCACGCAGGCGAGGTTCTCTCGCGCGCGCTGCGCGAACATCCGCTCGCGCTCGGAGCCCTTGCCGGCGTGATAGGGGGAGGCGGAGATGTTGAGGATCAGCGTGGCGCCCGCCAGTGCCTCCTCGC
>DAINPC010000366.1:0-1571 GCA_036743695.1 Solirubrobacteraceae bacterium
TCCACAGGCCGCGCATGCGCGCGAGGTTGTATTCCAGCTGCGCCAGCTCGACCTGGAGCTTGCCCTCCGCGCTGCCCGCGTGGGAGGCGAAGATATCCAGGATCACCGTCGTGCGGTCCACCACGGGCAGGCCCAGCGCCTCCTCCAGGTTGCGCTCCTGGCGCGCGCTCAGCTCGTCATCGCAGGCGATCACGTTGGCGTCGCACGCCTTGGCAGCCGCCTTCGCCTCCGCCACCTTGCCCGGGCCCAGATAGGTGTTCGGGTGGGGCTGCTCGCGCCGCTGGACCATCTCCCCGGCCACAGCCACGCCGGCCGTGCGCAGCAGCTCGCCCAGCTCCTGCAGATCCTCGCCCTCGGGCAGCGCCGCGATGCAGAACGCGCGCTGGCGCGCGCGCTGAGTCGGCTCGGCTCCGTTGTGAGTGCCCGCGGGCGCTCCCGGGCTGGGTGCGCTGCGACCGTTGCGAGCTCTCTGCATCAACTCCAGTCTAGGAGCCGAGCGCCCCCAGTCGCTGAACCGCCTCGAGCAGCCGGTCATCGGGCGTGGTCAGCGAGATGCGGAACCAGCCCTCTCCGGCGGGGCCATAGATGGCACCGGGCGAAAGCACCACGCCGGCCCGCTCCAGGACGTGCTCGCAGTAGGCCTCCGAGCTGGCAAAGCCCTCCGGCACGGGCGCCCACACGTAGATGGTGCTGCGCGGCGGATGCACGTCCACGCCGATCCCGCGCAGCGCGTCGCACACGAGATCGCGCCGGCGACGATAGAGATCGCACATGGAGGCAACCTCCGCGTCGGCGTCCGGCGAGAGCGCAGCCACCCCCGCCAGCTGCACCGCCTCGAACAGGCCAGAGTCGATGTTGGTCTTCAACCGCCAGTAGACATCCATCGCCTCCGCGTTTCCGACCACCACCGCACAGCGCCAGCCGGTCATGTTGTAGCCCTTGGACAGCGAGAAGACCTCAATCCCCACGTCCTTGGCTCCGGGCGTCGCCAGGAACGATGGCGCGCGGTAGCCGTCGAAGGTGACCTCCGAGTAGGCGTTGTCGTGGACCACCAGGATCTGATGCTCGCGCGCGAGCTCCACCACCCGCTCGAAGAAGCCCTCCGGCACCACCGCCCCGGTGGGGTTGTTGGGGTAGTTCAGATACATCAGCTTGGTCCTGGCCAGGACCTGCCCGTCGATCGCGTCCAGGTCCGGCACGAAGCCGCGCTCGGGCTCCAGCGCCATCAGCACCGGCTCCGCGCCCGCCAGCCACGGCCCGCCCGTGTAGACCGGGTAGCCGGGGTCCGCCGCCAGCGCGTAGTCGCCAGGATCCAGGAACGCCAGGTTGAGGTTGAAGATCGCCTCCTTGGCGCCGATCGCCGGGATGATCTCGCGCTCGGGGTCCAGCCGCACGTCGAAGCGGCGCTCGTAGAAATCGCGCACCGCCCCGCGGAAGTCCTCGCGGCCGCGGTTGGAGGGGTAGCGGTGGGTCTCCGCCTCCGTCACCGCCTCCTGCATCGCCTCCACGATCAAGGCCGGCGTCGGGCGGTCCGGGTCGCCGATGCCGAGGCTGATCACGTCCACGCCCGC
>DAINPC010000367.1:0-1571 GCA_036743695.1 Solirubrobacteraceae bacterium
TCCGCTCACCGACGACGTGGAGGCGGAAGTGGCCCGACTCGATCACGCCGGCGTGAATCGGCCCGACCGCGACCTCGTGTACGCCGTCGCCCGTGACCGGGGTCATCCAGGCGGCCGGATCCTGCGGGTGGGCGACGAGTGCCCGCATCGGCTCGTGACCGTCGAAGGCGATCGCGTGGAGGTCGTGCGCCTCGCGCTCGTCCCAGTCGGCTGCGGGTGTGAGGTCGACGATGCTCGGAACCCGACCCTCGTGCGCGGCGCAGCCCAGCACCTCGGGCGCCCCGTCGGGGGCGAGCAGTGCGACGCGCCATGCCCCACTCGCGCCGCTTCCAACGGCCCAGCCGCCGGCGAAGCGGGCGCCGCCGGCGAGCCGCTGTGCGATCGCCTCGCGCCAGCTCTTCGCGTCCACGGTCCGGATCACAGCGCGCCTCGCGCGAGCGTGAGCACGAAGGCCGAGCCGGGCAGCAGCAGCCCGACGATCGTCAGCGACGCGAGGCCGGCGCCGATCGCGACGGTCATGACGGCCATCGGGCGCTCGCCGCGGTGTGCTCTGGGCCGGCGGCCGCTGCCAGGTGCGCCGATCACGCCCTCGAGCAGCGCGTGCAGCAGCCCGAGGAAGCCCAGCGCAAGTGCGGCCGTCGCCACGATCACGACGGCCGTATCGCCCGCGCCAAGGCCCCCGAGCAGGATCAGGACCTCGGAGACGAACACCGGCGAGGGTGGCAGGCCGCCGAGCGCGCCAAGGCTCAGGCCCATGGCGGCTGCTGTCGGCCGGCTGGCCGCGAGCACGCCCGAGGGTGCGCGACGGCCGGCCTCCGGGTCGCTGCGCAGCAGCGGCACGGCAGCGTAGAACCCGAGCGCCTTTGCGAGCCCGTGGCCGGCGACGTGGATCACCACGCCGGCGATCGCGAGCGGCGTGCCGAAGCCGATGCCGAGCGCCACGACCCCCATGTGCTCGAGGCTCGAGTAGGCGAGCAGGCGCTTCCATGGCAGCGAGCGCCACAGGAACGGCACGGCGACGATCAGCGAGGTCAGGCCGAACCCGAGGAACACGGCCCGCGCGTTCCCGCTGCCGACGGCGCTGGCAAGCGTCAGCTTGACGCGCCAGGCGACGAGCACCACGGTCGGCAGCAGCGCCGCGGACAGCATCGCGCTGATCGGCGCGGGCGCCTCGCTGTGCGCGTCGGGCAGCCAGTTGTGGACGGGCGCCCAGCCGATCTTGGTGGCCAGTCCGGCGAGGATCAGCACGAACGCCACGAGCGTCGTCTGCCGCGGTAGGCCGGGTGCGGCGCGCTCCAACGCATGCCAGTCGAGCGCTCCCAGCCCGCCGCCCCCGTGGCGCGAGAGCGCCAGCGCGAGCACGACGATGCCAAGCAGCGCCACCGAGAGGCCCAGCGTGGTGAGGATCAGGTACTTCCAGCCTGCCTCCAGCGCGTGGCGGCGGCCGGTGAAGGCGACCAGCAGCGCGGAGGCGGCTGTCGTGGCCTCCACCAGCAGCCACGCGACCGCGAGGTTGCCGGCGATGGGCACGGCGAGCAGAGCGCCCCAGAAGGCGTAGAAGGCGGCGTAGT
>DAINPC010000368.1:0-1557 GCA_036743695.1 Solirubrobacteraceae bacterium
TCCTGCGCAACGTGCTGGCTTCCGGCGTGGTGCCGCAGATCTCGGCGATCATGGGCCCGTGCGCCGGCGGCGCCGTCTATTCCCCGGCGATGACCGACTTCATCTTCATGGTCAAGGAGACCTCGCACATGTTCATCACCGGCCCCGACGTGATCAAGACGGTCACCGGTGAGGAAGTCGGCTTCGAGGAGCTCGGCGGCGCGATGTCGCACAACACCAAGTCCGGCGTCGCGCACTTCGCCTCCGAGGACGAGGACGCGTGCCTGGAGGACTGCCGCTACCTGATCAGCTTCCTGCCGCAGAACAACCTGCAGACGGCGCCCCGCGTGCAGCCGACCGACGACCCCGGGCGCATGGACCCCGAGCTCGACGACGTGGTGCCGGACAACCCCAACAAGCCCTACGACATGCGCAACGTGGTGAAGCTGATCGTCGACGATCAGGAGTTCTTCGAGGTACACGAGCACCACGCCAAGAACATCATCTGCGGCTTCGCGCGGCTGGACGGCTTCGCCATCGGCATCGTCGGCAACCAGCCGGCGCAGCTGGCCGGCGTGCTCGACATCGACGCGTCGGCCAAGGCGGCGCGGTTCGTGCGCACGTGCGACGCGTTCAACGTTCCCCTCTTGACGTTCGTGGACGTGCCGGGCTTCCTACCGGGAACGAGCCAGGAGTGGGGCGGCATCATCCGCCACGGAGCCAAGCTGCTGTACGCGTTCACCGAGGCGACCGTGCCGAAGCTGACGGTGATCACGCGCAAGGCCTATGGCGGCGCGTATGACGTGATGGCCTCCAAGCACATGCTCGCGGACTTCAACTTCGCCTGGCCCACCTCGGAGGTAGCGGTGATGGGGCCGGAGGGCGCGGTGAACATCATCTACAGGCGGGACATCGCCGGCAGCCCAACCCCGGACGAGCGGCGCAAGAAGCTGATGGAGGACTACAAGGCGCGCTTCGCCAACCCCTACACGGCGGCGGAGCGCGGCTACATCGACGACGTGATCGTGCCGCACGAGACGCGCCCGAGGCTGATCGTGGCGCTGCACACGCTGCAGAGCAAGCGCGAACCGGGCCCGAGCCGCAAGCACGGCAACATCCCGCTCTAGCGTTTGCGCCCGGCGCGTTCGCCGAGCCACAGCCACCACGGGTAGGTGGCGAACAGGAACGCGGAGATCGCGTGGGTGCGCCGCCCGGCGCGCCGGTGATCGATGCGCAGGACGCCCGAGTTGAGCATCCAGTCGCGGCCGCTCTCAGCGCGGCAGCGCTCCCAGATCGGCCGCGTCCACGGGCGGTCGAGGTAGAGCGAGATGCTGGTGGCCAGGAACGCTGCCGCGGTGGCCGTGTGCACGGCGCGCGCCACGGGCGTGCGCTCGGGCATCACGCGGCCGTAGACGCGGCCGGTCGCGTACAGCCAGGGCGGATCGATCAGGAATGACATGCGGCCTCCTCGTCGTCTTGGTGGTGGCGCCCTGGCCCGGAGCCGTGCGACTCGCCCGGCACCTCGCGCCCGAGCAGCCGGAAGGCGAGGCGGGTGGCGAGCGCCATGATGGTCAGCTG
>DAINPC010000369.1:0-1543 GCA_036743695.1 Solirubrobacteraceae bacterium
CTTTGCCGGGGAACAGGAACGAGTGCTTGACGCGCACGGTCCCGGTGGTCAGGGCATGGATTCGCATGCGGGCCTCGCGAGCCTATCGGCTGACCGCGGCTCGCCGATGCCGCCGGAAGGGCACCCTGGGGGTGGAGTCGCCACACCCTGCTTGACCCTCGGTGGGTCCGATGGACAAGCTCGCTCGCCGATTCATGGCCAACGGGACCACGGACGGGGACGACGCAGCGCAGCAAACGGCCGACGCCTCGCGCGGCTCGGTGCTCGTGGTACCAAGCGGCAAGCCGTTGCGGGTCTGAATCGGCGTAGCCTGAGGCGGGTGATGAAGGCCCGCGCGCGGCACCCTTGCAGGCTCTGGCTCCCCGACCTCAAGGCCGAGGCGCTTGCCTGGTGGGTGAGCAGGGCCTCGGAGGAGAGACTCCGCGCTGTCATGCGCGGCCGGCTTCGCGACGTCCTGCTGTGGCAGATCTTCCGCACGATCGCTCAGCGCGCACAGCCCGATGCACGCCTGAACGCGGTCGTGGAGTTCAGGATCACCGACCGGCGAGAGGGCACCATCGACCGCCACCAGCTCACGCTGGCCGACGGCCGGTGCAGGAAGTCAAGACCCGGCGAGCCCAGGCCCACGGTGACGCTCGAGCTCGCACCGGCGGCGTTCCTGCGTCTGGTAGGCGGTAGCGCCAGTCCCCAGCGACTGTTGATCACGGGCAGGCTCAAGCTACGCGGTGACCTCCTGGTGGCCCTGGCGCTGCCCGCGGCGCTCAGGCTCCCCGGGCGTCGCGCGTAGGCGTCGTCGCGCTGGCGCGTTCGCCGGGGTGGAGCATCGAATAGGTTTGGGCTCGTGCAAACCGCCTGCGTCGACGGCGTCCTCGTGCCGCTGGCACAGGCCGTCATTCCGGTCACCGACGACGGCCTGCTGCGAGGCGACGGCGCCTTTGAGGTGATGCGCCTCTACGATGGCGTGCCGTTCGCGCCCGAGCACCATCTGGAGCGTCTGGCGCGCTCGGCGCGGAACCTGCGCCTCGAGCTCGACATCGGCGACATCGAGCGGGACGTTGGAGCGTTGCTCGCGGTAGCCGGGGTCGGCGATGCGCTGCTGCGTGTGGTCGTGACGCGTGCAGGGCACCGCATCGTCCTGGTCGAGCCGTTGCCCGTGCTGCCGCAGGCGCTGGCGCTCGGCTACGTGACCTTCGCGCCTGTGCGGGTGCTCGACGGCGTCAAGTCGCTGTCCTACGCGGCCAACATGCACGCCGGGCGACTAGCGCGCGAGCGTGGCTTTGACGAGGCGCTGCTGGTGACGCCGCATGGGCGGGTGCTCGAGCTGCCCACCGCCTCGCTGTTCTGGGCCGCCGGCGGGGAGGTGTTCACGCCGCCGCTCTCCGATCACATCCTCGACTCGATCACGCGGCGGATCGTGATCGAGGTGGCCGGGGCGAAGGAGGCGGCCACCACGCCGGCCGATCTCGAGCGAGCGGAGGAGGCGTTTGCCGCATCGAGCGTCTACGAGGTGATGGCGGTGAGGCGCATCGAGGAGCACGATCTT
>DAINPC010000370.1:0-1538 GCA_036743695.1 Solirubrobacteraceae bacterium
CCCACGCCTCCCCACTCCGCATCGCCATCATCGCCTCCGGCCCCGCCGGCTTCTACACCGCCGGGCACCTGCTCAAGGCCTCCCAGGATGAGGTCGAGGTGGACATGCTGGAGCGGCTGCCCACACCCTGGGGCCTCGTTCGCTCGGGTGTCGCCCCCGACCATCCGAAGATCAAGTCCGTCACCCGCGTCTACGAGAAGACCGCCGCGCACCCGCGCTTTCGCTATTTCGGAAACGTCACCTTCGGACTGCACGTCTTCCGCCAGGAGCTGCTGGAGCACTACCACGCCGTCGTCTACGCCACCGGCTCGCCCTCCGACCGCCCGCTCGGGATCCCCGGTGAAGGTCTGCCCGGCTCCCACCCCGCAACCGAGTTCGTCGGCTGGTACAACGGCCACCCCGACCACACCGACCTCGAGGTGGACCTGCTCAGCGCCCAGCGCGCCGTGGTCATCGGCAACGGCAACGTCGCCGTGGACGTCGCCCGCATGCTCGTGCTCGCCCCCTCCGAGCTCGCGCCCACCGACATCGCCGACCACGCCCTCGAGGTCCTCGCCCGCAGCCGCGTCAGCGAGGTCGTCCTCATCGGCCGCCGCGGGCCGGCGCAGGCAGCCTTCACCAACCCCGAGCTGCTCGAGCTGGGCGAGCTCGCCGACGCCGACGTCATCGTCGATCCAGAGGAGCTCGAGCGGGGACTCGCCGTGGCCGACGCCGACGCCGACGCCGACGCCACATCGAGGCGCAACGTCCAGATCCTGCGCGAGTACGCCCAGCGCCCTCCCGCCGGGCACGCCAAGCGAATCGTGCTGCGCTTCCTCCTCTCGCCCACCACCCTGCTTCCCGGCGAGGACGGCCGACTGGGCTCCGTCGAGCTGATCCGCAACGAGCTCGTGCCCGCCCCCGACGGTGGGCTGCGCGCCCAGCCCACCCAGGAGCGGGAGACCATCGTCGCCGGTCTCGCCTTCCACGCCATCGGCTACCGCGGCATCCCCCTCCCCGGCGTGCCCTTCGACGAGCGCTCCGCCGTCATCCCCAACCAGGCCGGCCGCGTCCACGACCCCGACACCGGCCAAGCGCTGCCCGGCGAGTACGTCGTCGGTTGGATCAAGCGCGGACCCTCAGGCGTCATCGGCACCAACAAGAAGGACGCCCAGGAGACAGTCGACGCCATGCTCGCCGACCTGAGCGGAGATGCAGCAGCTCCGTCATTTAGCGCCCATACCCCCGCCACACCCGACGCTGGGGCCATCGAGGCGCTGCTGCGCGCCCGCCAGCCCCAGCTCATCACCTACGCCGGCTGGGAGGCCATCGACCGTCACGAGCGCGCGCTCGGGGAGCCCGCCGGGCGCCCGCGCGTCAAGCTCACGCGGATTGACGAGCTTCTGCGCGTCGCCGCCGCCGAACAGCCGTAGCATCCGCCCGCAGCCATTCGCGCCGCTGCCCTGCAAATGCACAAGCCCGTCTGCCACACTGTCGCGCGCAAGCCCCGTTAGCTCATCTGGTAGAGCGCCGGACTTTTAATCCGGTGGGGCGGGTTC
>DAINPC010000371.1:0-1530 GCA_036743695.1 Solirubrobacteraceae bacterium
GTCGTGGACTACGACGAGGCCGTGCTCCGCGACGCGCTCCACCGCTTGGAGCGCCGGGGGCTGACGCGCCTGACCAGCGGCGCCGGCAGCCGCGCCGCCAAGCACCGGCACCTGCTCGCCGAGGCGCTGCCCATGGACGCGGGCGAACAGGCGGTCATGTGCGTGCTGATGCTGCGCGGCGCCCAGACGCCCGGCGAGCTCAAGCAACGCAGCGAGCGGATGCACGCCTTCCCCGAGCTCGACGGGGTACAAGAGACGCTGCGGAGCCTGATCGAGCGAGGGCTGGTGCAACGGCTCGAGCGCAGGCCCGGCCAGAAGGAGGAGCGCTACCAGCAGCTGCTGCAGGTCGAGGCCGGCGAGGAGGCGGGGGAGAGGGAGCGGGAGCGGGAGGCACGCCCGGTCACGCTGGCCGCGCCCGCGGCGCAGGGGGTGCGACCCGCGCTGGGGGCGCAGTCCGCACCGGGCGTGCCGAGCGCGCAGTCGCAGCCGGACGCGGATCTACGCGAGCTGCTGGAGCGGGTCGCGCGCCTGGAGCGCGAGGTCGCCGAGCTGCGCCGCGCGCGCCAGGAGCCCGTGGGGGTGCCGCGCGCATGAGCGCCCACGCCGCGCTGATCCTGGCATCCGCCTCCGACACCGCCACCGGCGTCGGCATCCCGCTGGCGCTTGCCGCGGGCCTGGTGTCGTTCCTCTCGCCGTGCGTGCTGCCACTCGTTCCCGGCTACCTCTCGACCGTGATCGGGGTGACGCCCGCGGACCTCAAGGACGGGGTGGGGGCACGACGAGTGCTGGTGCCGAGCCTGCTGTTCATAGCCAGCTTCTCCGCCATCTTCATCCTGCTGGGCATGAGCGCCACCGTGATCGGCTCGAGCCTGAACGCCCACAAACACGCGCTCCAACAGGCCGGCGGCGTGCTCATCATCCTGATGGGGCTGGTGTTCCTGGCGACGCCGTTCGTGGCGATGCTCAACCGCGAGTGGCACTCGGAGGGGCTGCTACGCCTGGCCGGCCGCGGCGGGCCGATCGTCGCGGGCGCCGCGTTCGCGATCGCCTGGACCCCGTGTACGAGCATCACCCTCGGTGCGATCCTGACCCAGGCGGCCATCTCCAGCTCAGCCGCGCACGGGGCGCTGCTGCTGGCCTTCTACTCCATGGGCCTGGCCATCCCGTTCCTGCTGATCGCGCTGGCCTTCGAGCGGATGACCAGCGCGCTGGCCGTGGTCAAGCGCCACTTCCCCGTGATCATCGCCGTCGGCGGCGCCGTGATGGTCGTGCTGGGCGTGCTGATCCTCACGGGCGAGTTCACAATTCTCAACGCCCAGGCCAATGAACTGCTTCAGGGCACTGGCCTGGACGTCTCGAAGGTGTGATCTGGATCTAGGCGGCCTCGCGCAGAGCTGCCAGCTCGGGCGACTCCGCGAGCTTCTTCAGCGCGCGCTGCTCGAGCTGGGAGGCCCGCTCGGCTGAGAAGCCAAGCCGCTTGCCGATCGCGGTGAGCGTCTGAGGCTCCTCGCGGCCGGTGCCGAAGCGCAG
>DAINPC010000372.1:0-1527 GCA_036743695.1 Solirubrobacteraceae bacterium
TGTTCAACAACGCCACGATCGAAACGCACCTCGAAGCGATCGCCTACTGCGCGAGCTCCGGACAGGCGGTGGCAGCGAGCGCGCCGAGCGTCACGCACGCGCGTGCCCTCAGGCAGGCCGACGCGCTGGTGGCACGACTGCGCCGCGAAGTGCGCGGCCGCCAGTCCGTACTTCCCCCGCAGCGGGCCGCGGACTGGCACCGATGCCGGCGCCCGCGCCAGACGCGATGTTAGTGGTCACGATGTCCTCACGTCCAAGCTATCCCGTCCGCGTGGACGGTCGGCTCGATCCACCGCTCAGCCGCTGGCTGTGGCTGGTCAAGTGGCTGCTACTGATCCCACACGTGATCGCGCTCGCGTTCCTGTGGATCGCGTTCGTGGTGCTGAGCGTGGTGGCGCTGTTCGCGATCCTGTTCACCGAGCGCTACCCGCGCGGCATCTTTGACTTCAACGTGGGCGTGCTGCGCTGGACGTGGCGGGTGGGCTTCTACTCCTACAACGCGCTGGGCACCGACCGCTACCCGCCGTTCACGCTGGCCGAGGTGCCCGACTACCCGGCCACGCTCGAGATCGACTATCCCGAGCGCCTCTCGCGGGGGCTGGTGCTGGTCAAGTGGTGGCTGCTGGCGATCCCCCAATACATTGTCATCGGCCTGTTCGCAGGCGGCTGGGGCCCGGGGCTGGGGGGTTCCGGCCTGATCGGCGCGCTCGTCCTGTTCGCCGCGGTGATGCTGCTGTTCTGCAACCGCTACCCGCGTGACATGTTCGACTTCGTGATGGGCATGAACCGCTGGGTGCTGCGGGTCACGGCCTACGCGGCGCTGATGCGCGACGAGTACCCGCCCTTCCGCCTGGACATGGGCCCCACGGACCCCGGCAGCCGTGCGGCGCCGGAGACGGCCGCGGCCGCCGAGACGCCGCCGGCCGGGGAGACCCCGGCGCCGAGGCAGGCGGGGGGCCAATGACCAAGCTCCGAGACGCAGCAGAAGAGTTCCTGGCCCAGGATCGGATAGCCGTGGCGGGCGTCTCCCGCGACGCCAAGCAGCCTGCCAACCTGATCTACCGCCGGCTGCGGGGCGCCGGCCACCAGGTATTCCCGGTCAACCCCAACGCCGAGACGGTCGAGGGCGACGAATGCTTTCCCTCCGTGAGCGCCATCCCGGGAAGCGTTGACGGAGTGGTGGTTGTCACGACGCCCGAGGCTGCCGAGCAGGTTGTGCTGGACTGCGCCGCGGCCGGCGTGCCGCGGGTCTGGCTACACCGCGGGATCGGGCCGGGCAGCAGCTCCGATGTCGCCGTCGCCGTCGGCCACGAGCACGGCATCAGCGTGATCCCGGGTGGCTGCCCCAACATGTTCGGCGCGACCTCCGATCCAGGACACCGCTGCCTGCTGGCAATGCTGCGGGTGACGGGCAAGGTCCCGCGGACAGTCGGCGCCTAGCCCGCGTACATCGCCTCGATCGCGTCCGCGTGCTTCTCTGCGATCGGCTTGCGCCTGCTTCACCCAGTAGCGCGTCCACAGATGCCT
>DAINPC010000373.1:0-1520 GCA_036743695.1 Solirubrobacteraceae bacterium
CAGCTGTCGCTGGAGGCGGGTCTGGAGGCCGAGGAGGCGCACGGGCGCTCGGTGCTGGAGAGCGCACGCATCCAGGCCAGGCGCGCGGGCATCAAGATCCACACGGGGCTGATCCGGACGCGCAATCCCGGTGCCGCGCTGGTCGAGGAAGCCGAACGCGTGGGCTGCGACGTCATCTACTGGTCGACCATCCACGCGCCCGAAGGCGATCAGCGGATCAGCCCGACAGCGGCTTACCTGCTGAGCAAGCGTCCCTGTCGCGTGATCATCGAGACCGAGAATCGCCCCGCTGCTCGCCCCGAGCACCTCGCCGCCCCGGCCTGAGGGTCGTGTCGCCGCGGGCTCTCGTGCCCGAGGGGGCGCAGCCGCGCACGTCCTTGCGTGCGTGCTCCACGCCTCAGGAGGCCATCGCCGAGCGCAGCGCCTCCTCCAGCTGCGGATGGCGGAACTGGTAGCCGAGCACCAGCGCCTTGGCAGGCACCGCGCGGGCGCCCGTGGTGATGATCTCGGCCATGTCGCCGTAGAGCAGCCGCAGGGCGAGACGCGGCACCGGCAGCAGCGAGGGGCGCCCCAGCACGCGGCCGAGCGTCCGCGAGAAGTCGCGGTTGGAGAGCGGCTCGGGCGCCGTGCCGTTGACAGGCCCGCTCCAGCGCTCGTCCTGCAGCGCGGCGAGGATCATCCCGACCAGGTCCCCGGCGTGGATCCAGGACACATATTGACGGCCCCCCGCCACCGGACCGCCCACGCCGAGGCGAAACGGCGGCAGCATCTTGCCGAGCGCTCCGCCCGCGCTGTCGAGCACGACGCCCGTGCGCAGCTGCGCCACGCGCACGCCCAGCTCCGACGCCTTCGCCGCCTCGGCCTCCCAGGCGACGCAGACCTGGGCGAGGAAGTCCCCGCCCGCGGGGGCGTCCTCGTCCAGGGGCTCCTCGCCGTGCGGGCCGTAGTAACCGATCGCCGAGGAGCTGATCAGCGTGCGCGGGCGCTGGCCGATCGCCGATTCCTCGACGAGGCCGAGGCCTTCGACGAGGTGGCGGGTGCCCACCACGCGGCTCTCGCGGATCGCCTGCTTGGCCTTCGCGCTCCAGCGCTGCGCCACCGCCTCGCCCGCCAGATGCACCACCGCGTCGCGTCCGGCCAGCGCTGCGGGCGGCGCGGGCTCGCTCATCAGATCCCAGCGCACCGCCTCCACGTCGCCCAGCTTCGCGCGTGCGCGCGCCGGGTCGCGGGTCAGCACCGTGACCGCAGCGCCGCGCTCGCGCAGCGCGTCCACCAGCTGCGGACCGATCAGGCCGCTCGCTCCCGTGACCGTCACGCCCAGCGCGCTCACAATGCCCAGCCTCTCACGTGCGTCCGTCGCCCATCTGGGCTGCGGAAGGGCTTCCCGTCATCCTGTCGCCGGGGGCGAAGCCGATCTCCTGGCCGGCCCGCGCCGTGCCGGCCGCGCGAGCCTGCTCGGCTACCGCCGCCGCGACCGCGGGGGCGACGTCGCGGTTGAACACCGACGGGATGATGTAGTC